>JAZUEE010000359.1:0-9286 GCA_045639985.1 Bacteroidales bacterium | reverse complement strand
GATCTGTTTGCGAAGTTCTCTATTCTTGCAGTTCATCAGGAATGGTTCTAAAGTCGGCATATCCAAAGTGAAAACATATTTGCCTTTGGTATCTGCGCTTTCATTGCCGAGTTCTTTGGCATTATCCAACTGTTGTTCGGTAAGGCCTTCCAATTTTGCCACATCATCAACCACAAGTTTGTAATCGTTGGTGGCTTTCAAAACATTATTACCGAACTTTTGGGTCAGGGATGCCAACTGCGTATTAATCTCACGGAAGCGGTTTTGCTTATCCGCGGGAACGTTTGCGCCGCCACGGACAAAGCCCTTGTACGTTTCTTCGAGAAGACGAAGTTGCTCGGCATTGAGATTTTCCTTTTTTCGATTGTCATAGACTTTTTTGACACGTTGGAAAAGTTTGTCATTGAGCATAATATCATCGCCATGTTGGGTATAAAGCGGCATGATGGTATCGGCCAACTTTTCCATATCTTCATTATAGCAGCACTCCAACAGATTGAAGAACACCATACTAACCTTATTAAGCAATTCATCGCTATATTCCAATGGAATGATGGTATTGGCGAATGTCGGTTCTTCAGAATTATTGATAATAGCATCAATATTATCCTTCTGTTGTTTCATACCTTCCTCGAAAGCAGGAAGATAATGTTCTGTCTTGATTTTATCGAAAGGGGGAACTCCATACGGGGTATTCCATTCCTCCATAAAGGGGTTGTCTTTCAATGCGGAATTTTCTTTTTTGTCTTTACATCCGCCAAAAATGACGGCAGTTGCTACAACCAATGTCATAAAGCAGAAATTTCTTTTCATTATAAAATAGATTTTAGTTCCAAGTTTTTAGTTTTTAGCATTGTCGGACAACTATACGAGAAATATAAGTTTATCCATCAAAATATAGCAGCCGGCACCGGCGAGATAGCCCAACAAGGCATACGGCGTAATATGTTTGAGATACCAAATAAAGTCGATTTTTTCCATACCCATAACGGCCACACCGGCAGCAGAACCGATAATCAGCAGACTGCCGCCTGTTCCGGCGCAGTAGGAAAGGAACACCCAAAGCATACTGTCGGGCGGAAATACAGACAAGTCGTACATACCCATCACTCCGGCCACCAATGGGACATTATCCACGATGGAGGAAAGAGCGCCGATAACCATATCTATCAGATAATAGTTACCATTGAATGCGGTATCCATGCCCCCTGCCAACATAGAGAGGTGACCAGCGCTCTGCAATCCGGCAACGGCCAAAAGAATACCGAGGAAGAACAATATACTGGGCAGGTCAATACGAGACAGAACACTCGTAATCGTCAGTTTTCCGTTTATAGATTCAGTCTTACGGTCAATAATTTCTGTGGTAATCCACAAAACAGAAAGGCCGAGCATAATGCCCATATAGGGTTTCAAATGCGTCAATGTTTTGAAAATCGGGACAAAGACGAGTGCGGCAATGCCCATTGCGAAAATGAGATTGCGTCTCCATTTGGGAATATCAATCAGATTATTATCCAACATTTGGCGTTTGGACTCATCAATCTCACCTTTTTCCATAAATGAAACGATAATCAACGGGACAACCATAGAGATCAAACTCGGGATAAGACATTGGGTTATCACGGTTCCCGTTGTGATATTGCCGCCAATCCATAGCATGATGGTTGTCACGTCGCCAATAGGAGACCATGCGCCACCGGCGTTGGCAGCCAAAATGACCATACCGCCGAAGAACCAGCGATCGTGTTTTTCAGGCAGCAATTTACGCAAAAGAGCAACCATCACAATAGCTGTGGTCAGGTTGTCCAACATAGCGGAAAGGAAAAACGTGATGAAGGATAATATCCAAAGCAACTTGACTTTGTTCTTTGTTTTGATTTTATCTGTGATAATGGAGACTCCGCCATGGGAATCAATCAATTCCACTACCGTCATGGCTCCCATCAAATAGAACAGAATTTCAGCTATATCGCCCAAATGTTCTATCAATTCATGCTTGGTAATAAAATCGGAGAATTTTTCTCCCGGATTAGCTTGTTGAAAAGCCTGCCATCCACCTCCGAAATTTGTAACATCAAAAATCGAAGGACCCGTTAAAATGTAAACAAGCCAAATTAACACGCCCAACAAAAGGGCCGTGGCAGTTTTATTGACTTTAAGCGGATGCTCTAATGCAATACACGCATATCCTACAATAAAAAGGATAATCATAATGTAAAAAGCTGTCATAATATTAGGGGATTAATTGTAAACAGAGGAAAAGTAACGACTATGAAGTTATGAAATTATGAAGTTATGATGATATTCTTGAAACTTGAAACTAGAACAAACTAAGTGACAGGCCCACTGACATCGGATATATTTTGGGGCCTTTGCCGGCTTCGAAAAGCGGAGTTGCTTGGAAAGAATAGTACAAATCAACAAATTTCCATCCGATACGGGCATATACATCGATATTGTATTTCAACTTGTTTTCTATGCGAAGATTTTTAAATTGAAGTGTGTCACTTGGCACTGCAGGATCGTTGCCTTTGTATTTTTGGGAGACTTCACAGATCAAGCCGACACGGGCACCTACCGTAAACTTAAAACCGTTTTCGTTCCTATATCGAAATTCCAATGGAATATTCACATTCAAATAATTCATCTTCAATAGATTATACTTCACACCATCGGGAAGGACATAATATTTCATCATTTCCGAAGAAGCATCATAGCGTAATAAGGCATTGCTATATTGTGTGTAGTAGGATATACCAACACCGAGACCAATGGCAAGGGGTTTCTGTTTGATTTTGAAATCCCATAATGCGGAGACATTGAAACCTGGATCAAACTTGAGATGGGTCACTTCGGTAGGCATTCCCATCCAAAAAGAATGATAAATATCCATTATCAACCTGTCACGGAAAATCATGGGTTTTTCCTCTTTCCCATTGTCCTTGCCGGTATAAGGTGTCAAAGGATTTTGCGCACAAATCAACTGTATGGAAAGCACAACAAGTGCCAACAGTGTGAGAAATTTCTTGGCCATATTGCAATATTTAAGAAAGCGGCAAAAATACAAAAAAACGGATAACACTCCGTTATCCGTTTTAATAGTTATCTTAAAACTCTAATCTGTTTACAGATAACAGTTTACTGTTGCAAATTACTCCATTCCGTTGTAATCATCCTCAACGGAGATTTTATTTTGACGGGTTCTGTAATTATTCAGTTTGTACGTGAGATTGAGCGAAATATTAAAGCCCTCGCTTTCACGGATGCTATACGAGTAATAACCACTCATGCTGTCTGCATTGGGCTCGTACATTTCATCATACACGGCACAATTCTGCCAAGAGGCGATCTGCATTTGGCGTACTTTGGGAATAAAGTACAACATATTGCGGATATTGAGACTGACCACTAAGGAATTTTTCAAGAATCCTTTCTTCACGCCAAGATCAAGACGATAGTTGGCGGAACGGCGCCCCTGCCCCACTCCATGCATACCCCAGCCCATACTGCCGGCGGTAAGAGAAGATGAGCGATAACGGAAATTGAGTTGGACGTCAAAATCCTTCCCCACGGTAAATGTCTGGTTCACACCTGCATTCCAAGCCCAGTCACGAGACAGATTCTCATCCAGTAAATCACCGCCATCAATAATATTACGATAGAAACTGCCGGTAACATTAACTCTCCATATCTTTTGAACTCTTTGTCCCAAGAAAAATTCCACACCGAAATTCTGACTTTTGTTGAGATTCTGGTACGATGTCATGGTATAGGTCCTGTCTTCATCCGGATTGTAAAGAATCTCCGTATAACGTGTCACCATATCGGTTCTTCTGCGATAGAAAGCGGTCAATGTGAGAGACGTTTGCTTATGGGTCAACATATAGCCCAATTCCAAAGAGTTGGCGAACTCGGGTTTCAAAGCAGGATTACCACAGGATAGGTTTTCCTTGTCGGAATAATCCACAAACGGATTCAACTGATGAATACGCGGGCGCTGTACACGACGGGAAAAACTGAACTGCAAGGCATGTTCTGAAGTGATTTCATATTTCAAATGAACAGTGGGATAAAAGAAATTCTTACAAAAATCCTTACCAAAAGTCGTCGGATCCGAACAATAATTCCAATAGGAGAATATTTGATTGGAAGATTTCAAGTCAGATATCGTATAGGAAACCTCGCCACGTACACCGGCCTGCAATTGCAGTTTTTTCCAAAAAGTATTGGAATAGATAAAATAAAGCGCATTAATCAGTTCCGTATATTCAAAATTATTGCGTTGCAAACTATCTTCAACCGCTGTAGCATCGCTCACGCCTGAGAAAAGAGAATAATCTTGTCCTACGCCTCGATAGGAGAACTTGTACCCGGTTTCGATACGTCCGCCATTACCAACAGGTGTCACGAAATCAAGTTGTGCCGCAGCATCTCTACTCGTCTCAATGGTCTTCGTCGTTTGATAATAGTTGTCAAGGCCCTCATAATGATACTGATTGTATTCATCATTGGAGTTCCCACTTCGCTGAGTAAAAAAGAGGTCTGCGGTCAATTCCTTGCCAGGAGTTTCAAAAGTCTTCTTGTAATTGACAGACGCATCGACGCTATTGAATTTACGGTGATTTTGACCAAGTTGGTTATAATAGAGCGAAGTGTCCAAGGTCGTTTTATTGAACGTTGAGGACCACATTTCCGGATCCCAATTCATTCGTCCGAAATGGCCAATAAGGTTAAATGTCAATGTATTGTATTTATTTATAAAGTAGTCAAATGACAGAGCGGCGTTATGGAAATTGTTATTAGATGAAGAAATATTTTCTTGTTCCATTCTGGAAAATTCCCTCAGAGAGTCCATTCCGAACCAAGAATCACGCCACATGGTTCCGCCCATTCTATGCGAGTGGTTTCGGTAACCGTAACTGACAAAAATATTGATTTTGTCATAGCGATAGTTGAAACTGAGATCGCCATTATAACCATTGAGATAAATGTTGTGTTTGTCATTCTGATAAAGGCAGCCGGTTGTAGCACCAATAGTAGCCATACCGTTGAAACCAGATTCTTTCTTTTTCTTCAGCACAACATTGAGGATGCCGGCCATACCGTCGGGTTCAAGACGTGCAGAAGGATTCGTAATCACCTCAATACTTTCAATCATATCGGCCGGTATCTGTTCCAAGGTCAGATTCGTCGCGCGTCCATCCACCAGAATTGTAACATTTTCACTTCCTCGCAAACTGACGTTTCCCTCCACATCGACAGAGACGGAAGGGATTTCCTCCAGGATTTCAACGGCAGTTTGTCCGGTGGAATTAATGCTGGATTCAACATTAAAGACCGTTTTATCCAAATTGGTTTGCAGCATATCTCTTTGCGCACGAATAACGACTTCGCCCAATTCGGAATTTTTGTCTGTCATTTTGTATTTGGGAATCTTATAAACCGCATTGTCTTTCGTAATAGAAAAAGGCGCGGAAGAAGATTTCTGATAGCCCACGTATTGTATTTCGACAAAATATTTTCCAAACGGAATATTATCCAACGAGAACTTGCCGTCGGCATCGGTAATTCCATATTGAACCGTCATGGAATCTGTCACCTTTTTGACATTAATGGAAGCATATTGAAGAGGGGTGCCGCTGGCATCCACAATCGATCCCATGACCACACCACTTGTATGATTAACACCTTGTGTTCGCTGCATTTCAGGTTGGCAGTAGGCCGAAAGGGCAAATGTCAGCATCACAAAAAGAGTAACAATTCTAATAGAGGAAATTGGTAAAGAAAATTTCATACGCGAAAATAATTTTTGCAAAAAAAATCAGCGTGGACGGCACTCTGAACACAAAGTTTAATCCACGCTGAACTTTTTTATACTATAACTGTATTATTTCTGATAGAATCTACAACGATTATCTAACACATTAGCCTTTTGGACTAAGTAATTGACAATGGTCATTTCGTTACGGTCGCGACCAAGGACGGCATTGCGAAGAATATTTTTCTCCATCATATATCCTTGAGAGGCCGGATTAGCATGTGTATCTGTCACATTGACGACATAAACCATATTTCTACCATTAACGGCTGCCGGTTTATTATTGGATAAAGCGAAAATCTTTGCGATAGCTTTTCCGTCAACGCCTCTATTTTGGTAAGCATCACCCGTAAAGCTCAAGACCACGCTATCCATAATCTGTGCGGAATATTGCTGAGCAACAGCCTGCATGTTGGAAGAAGATAGTGAGCTGTTGACTTTTTCAGCCACCATTTCAGCTTTCTTTTCTGCGGCAAGCATATTCTTAATTTCACTTTTCACAGATTTATAACTTTGCGCACCAACGTTACGAACATTGCGAACAGAAGCAACAGCAAAGAACATTCTATCCACATTGAAAACATCGGAGATATCATCTTTTTCAGCTTCATCAGAGAATGCCCAGCAGATAATGTCACGACAATTCGGGAGTTGAGAAATAGAAGATGCCATTGATGTCACATTGGTACCTTTAACGGTTTGTACACCCTGTTTTGCAGCTGCACTCATCAATTCATCTGCGGAAGAAACGGAAGCCGCCAACTGATTGGCTTTAGATTTGATTTGGCTAACCGTTGCTTCAGAAGCTGTAATGTCATAGTCATATAAAACAAATTGTCTTTTATCAATAGGTTCTGTACGGCCGAAAACTTGGAATACGATATAGCCGTTAGGAGCTTTATAGACATAGACACCACCCATAGCAGTAGCAAGGAGGCCATTGTACAGAGAAGCAATAGTACCGCGTTCTGGCAACCAGAATGTTGTATCCTTTTTATCACGGTTAGGCATATACGTATTTTGCAAATCAAAAATAGATGCCTGATTGCTTGTGATAACATTCTTTAAGCTATCAGCCAACAATCTGGCTTCTTTCTTAGAATATTTGGCACCTGTATTTTGAGAAGTTTTGAACGGCAATTCAACCGTGGCTACTTGAACAGAGTCTGGACGAGCCGCACCGCCATAAACTTTACCAAAGTACCATTTTGAATTTTCATAGCTAAACGGTTCGATATAGCTACCGACAGCAGCTTTGAAAATAAGACTGTCCAAAATATCCAGCGTAATGTCATCTGCTTTATAGAAGGTACTGTCCACAGAGCCATTGCCTTTTTCTGTACTGAAGGACAACAGATCGGTTTCAGTGAAACGTTGGAAATCAGCGCGGACACTGTCTTCTATAGCTTTCAAGTCAGCAGAAGTCGGGTTGATTGGGAATACAGCCACATCAATGTCGCGGATATTTTCATAGACGGTAAAGAGATCTTTTTTATGTGTTTTGTAATAATCTTTAACTTCCTTATCCGAAACCTGTGCAGTCACGCCACTGAAAGCGGGAAGTTGAGGATTCAACATCATGATGGAAACCATTGCCATTTTGTTATCGCCTGCTAATTTTTTAGCAAGGGGATCAGAGAAATACACAGAATTCTGCGCCAATGCCAAGTAACGGTTTGCCTTTTCTGCGGAAACAGCGAAACGGACAATTGCCTGATAAGCGTTGTAGATATCCTTGGCTTGTTCATTTTCTGCCAAATCATCGATATTAGAGATAATGGACATTGCATTTTCGGGACCCACCTGTTGAGCCAGTGCTTGAGCGAACTGCATCAAAAATTGGTTAGGATTCTGCGTGCTGAGGGAAGCTACCATATCGGCTTTGAAATCCTCAATCATCTGATCTGTATAAGAGAGGCCGAGTTTTTCAAGCTGTTTGTCAATCACTTGGTCTTGGAGCATTTGTCTCCAAGTCATTTCGTGAATCTGGTAGGTTTCATTTTCTTCAAAAGAGGACTTATTCTGAATAAGTCTCATCAACGCGGTGTTTTGTTCGTATTGCTCACTATAAACCTTATCCATTTTTTTGCCATCGACGCGGGCCATGGTGTTTTTATTGGAGAAGGTACGTGTTACCGAGGAAAGGTCACCCACGATAAACGCAAGCAAAGCGAGACCGATGATTATCATCAGGGCAACGCCGTGTTTACGAATTGAGCCTATTGCTGCCATAATAATTGGATTTTAATTATGCATTATGTAAATAATTATGCTTCAGCTTCTTCTTCGCCTTCAGCAGTATCAGCTACCACATTACGTGTAGGAAGAACTGTTACAATTACTTTGTTTGGATTATCAACAACTTGGATATTTTCGACTTGGATATCGGAAACTTTGATAACGTCATTCAAATCCATTCCGGAGATATCGGCTGTAATACATTCAGGAATATGTTGAAGCAAGCCGCGAACCTTGAGTTTTCTAACTCTCTTCTTCATAAAACCACCTTTCAAAACACCAGGAGCTGTACCTGCTACTTTGAACGGAATATCAATGGTAATAGGTTTTCCATCAACTACTTCAAGAAAATCAACATGTAAAAGGTTGTCTGTAATCGGGTGGAATTGTGTTGCTTGAACAATAGCTGTCATAACTTTTCCGTCCAAGGAGAGTTCTACGTATTGAACTTCCGGTGTGTACAACAATTTTTGGAATTGTTTTTCTTCAACTACGAAAAGTTTTTGTTCTTTTCCACCATAAATAACGCAAGGAATCATACCTTGACCACGTTGAGCTTTTGCATCTTTTTTCCCTACGTTCTCGCGAAGAGAACCGCTAATAGATACTGATTTCATCTGATTTTTAATGATTTAAGTTAATAATAAAATGATTTGTAAAAAACGGCGGCAAAAGTACAAAAAAAATCGCTACAAACATCGTGCTAATAACAAAAAAAACAGCTATTTAAACATGACTGTAGAACTTTGACTTTCTAACAGGAAAACTACAGAATGATTTCCTGATAATCGCGTTTAAACCATGTCAGCTGGCGTTTTGCATAACGTCTTGTGTGTGTTTTGATATCAGCGACTGCCTGTTCCAACGAACATTTTCCCTCAAAAAAATCAAAAAGTTCTTTATATCCGACCGTATTGAGCGCGTTACAATGTCGATACGGATACAGCGCTCGGGCTTCATCCAACAGTCCATCTTCCATCATCATATCCACCCGGCTGTTAATTCGTTTGAAAAGAATCTCTCGGGGACGATTGAGGTAATATTTTTCAATATGGAAATTTCGTTGCGTTTTGTTTTCCGTTCCAATACAGGACGAGTAGGGCTTTTTCATTTGAAGAGAGACCTCAATCGCGCGCATCATTCGTTTGACGTCATTATGATTTACTTTGGCAAAATATTCCGGATCAAGCATTTGCAACTGAACACGCAGGGCTTCGATTCCATTGT
>JAZUEE010000358.1:0-3725 GCA_045639985.1 Bacteroidales bacterium | reverse complement strand
GACCTCCGACATTCCGGAAGTGCCCGCCATCTGCTTGGGCGCGTGCGAACTCTCCCTGTACGAACAAGTCGGCGCCATCAACTGTTTCCCCAATCAGGGCGTTTACGTGGAACCGATTTTCATCACCAAGATTTGTGACAAAGACGGCAACGTCATCTACAACAACGTTCCCAAGACCAATGAGGCCATCGACCAAATCACGGCCTTCAAGACGGTACGTCTGATGCAAGGTGTGGTAGATTACGGTACTGGCGGACGATTGAGAGGCCAATACAACCTTAACTTCCCCTTGGGCGGCAAAACCGGCACAACCGACAACCAGTCTGACGGCTGGTTCGTGGGTTACTCTCCGCTCCTCACCTGCGGTGTCTGGGTTGGTTGCGAAGACCGCTCCGCACACTTCCGCAGCACCGCTCTCGGACAAGGCGCTCGCACCGCGCTGCCCGTGTTCGGACTCTTTATGCAGAAAGTCTATAGTGACCCCAACCTGCCGTATCACGCCATCGTGACCGCCGAGAACAAATGGTCAAAGCCGGGATACGACTTCACTATCCCCGCCGCCTACATCGGCGACCCTTCCGGATGCAACGAAGTGAAAAGAGACACGGTGATGAAGTTGGACTTCGATTAGCCATTCTCAGACCATCTACCCGTCAACAACTTCATCACCGTGAAACCATCATTCCAGTGATGCAAGAGGAACTCGTATCTAATAAACGACAATTGTCTTTTTACCTAATACTTTACCAACCGTATCAATTACACGGATAGCATAGCTGCCAGCCGGCAACTCTGCATTAATATATGTATTGTCACTATCCACATTGAATTGTTTGATGAGCTGACCGCTGATGGAATAAATCTGCACCGTCGAATTTGCAATATCTTTTCCGGCAATGTTGAAATTGCCATGACAAGGCATCGGATAAACCACAATCACAGGGGATTCATATCCGTCCACACCATCTCCTACCTCCTCCAACGTGGTAAAGGGGACAAGTGCATCAGCACCCCATTCGCCAAGAGCGTTTTGCCCAAATGCTATAGCATAATAATCCGTATTAGACAAAAGTCCCATCCATTCCCAGTCATCCGTTTCGAAATGGAGATTATTCGGGTCCTCCATTAAAATTGCCTTCACGGTATCCATACCTACTTCATTATAATAATCCACCGTAACAAGACCATCATAGAAAGAAGCAGTTTGGTCATTGGGGGTACACAACACGCGGGCACTATTTTCCGTAACATTCAAGACGGATATGGAAATAGCCGCATTGCCCTCTCCACCGAGTTCATTGGTGGTAACATTTATATAAGCAGATGGATAACCCACTCCGGCCTCGTCATAAGGGCGCACGAGAACCCTATAATTCACAGAGGGCACCAATTCCGTCCACGTATAAGTGGTATCCTGAACAAAAGAAGCACCCCATTCATAAACCAGACTATCCAACGGGATGCCCATCATAAACATCCACATAGCGATTTCGTCTTCTGGCAAAAGGAGACAATAATAATAAGAACATTCCGCATTGGCATCAAATGCTACAGAAATCGTAGTTCCTGTAACTTCCACCACATTCATAGAAACTTCTGGATCGCCGGATTTGCTTCCCGAAAAATCCTGAGCAAAGATGTTTACTGAAAGTAACATCGTCAATAAAACAAGTAACTGTTTTTTCATAATTAATAATTTTGGTGAACAAATAATAAAGCGGCGAAAATACATAATTGGGGCAAAAAAACAAAACACTTTTTTCCTATTTTTGCCGCCCTTTTTATAACGGCACGAACAGGAATGAAAACCTATCAGATACTTCTATTCATATTACTGATTATCATATCCTTAGGAACAATATGTTTCTTTTATCCGACGGAAGGAATCACCATTGGGAAAAAAGAAATTCATTTTCCTTCTTTAGAAGATGTTTTAGTGGGGCAATCCATCCCGCAAGTTGATATCAAAGAAGAGATGGATTCTGTCGAGCTTCAACATCTGAACGATTTGAAAGACACCCTTAGGCAGTACAAGGTCATGTTGACCGAGCAGACAGGACACTTTTATCTGCCCAACAACGATGTCACCTTCTTCGATGAAATATTTGCGAGAATGTCACAGGCAAAAAGCAATCATGAAATTGTGCGCGTGTTGCATTACGGGGATTCGCAAATCGAAATGGACCGTATTTCAAACAACATCCGAACCTTTTTCCAATCCACTTTTGGCGGCGGCGGTCCTGGGTTGGTGCCCGTTATTCAAACCATTCCATCCTTTGCCGTCAGCCAATACGCATCTGGAGCGCTCACGTTGTACTCTTCTTATGGTGACGGAGCTCGATGTAAAGGAAACTACGGTTTAATGGCCAAATGTTATCGGCTTGAAGGTGGTGCGACCTTTGGGGCCAATGCCTCCCAACATCGAGGAACCGATGCCCGCGTCAAACGTTTTTCCGACATCACGGTTCTATTCAATGACCATTCGGGAAATTTTTCAGCCACACTTAAAGATCGCAAGCACAACTATTCTGAGGCCTTCAATAACGAACGCATGGGAATACACTCCTGCCATTGGAAATTGGACTCTGCGTCATCCTCCATACAAATCGCGATGCAAGGTTCCGCCGACATCTACGGCATTATGTTGGACAATGGTTACGGGGTGGCCGTAGATAACATTCCTTTGCGCGGCTCATCCGGCAGCCAGTTTACGCTGATCAACGACACACTATTGCGCAGTTGCTACCAGCAAGCCCATGTCGGACTCATCATCCTCCAATTTGGCGGCAATGCGGTACCCTCCATTTATAACCAAAAGTCTTTGGATATCTACTGTACCAGTATTGAAAAACAGATTCAACGCATCAAGCATTGCTATCCCAATGCCACCCTACTTTTCATCGGACCTTCCGATATGAGCACGCGCAAAGGCGGCAATCTCCGAACCTACCCGATGCTGCCACAACTCATCGACCGTCTGCGCACCATCGCGCTACGAAATCATGCCGCATACTGGGATTTGTACGAGGTTATGGGTGGAGAGAACTCCATGATCGCATGGGTTCAAAACGGCCTGGCCGGTCCCGACTATGTCCATTTCACACCAAACGGCGCGGCCAAGGTCGGCAAAATCTTAGCCAAGAATTTCGCCAACATGTACGAATTTTACCTCACCCGTAAAGACATGCCCAAACAACAATTCGACACGCTATGGAACACCTCCGCAAAATAATCTTTGGCATTTTGTTGTTGTTTGGGGCCATCACCTCCTTCGCACAAACCGATTTGACGAACGCGGATTCCATACCCGTTATTCCGACGCTGACGGACACTTTGTCCATTGTGGACACTTCCATGTTGGACACGTCTTCTTTGGACGAGACCGACGAGATAGAAGAAGAAGAAACCCATATTCATTGGGAAGAAGACACTTTGTATTGGGGACATGACAGTATCTTGTTAGTCCGTTTTTACGACAAGCTCAAGAACCTCATGGACACAAAGAAAGGGAACCTCCACATTGTGCAAATTGGTGGTTCACACGTACAAGCAGGCACCATGACGCATTGTATTCGGAAGCACCTTTTGGACGATTTTGGCGAGCCGCCGGCTTCCCGAGGGTTTATATTCCCCTACTCCACCGCTTCTTTGTGTAACAATCCATACGACTACCGAATTGTCAAAGATCAGACATTCAACCTGATCCGGAATGTTTATCAGAATCA
>JAZUEE010000357.1:0-8732 GCA_045639985.1 Bacteroidales bacterium | reverse complement strand
CTGAGGATGAATTGATGTCAAAGGAACCGGATTTCTATGATAATTATGAATATGTTGACCGCAAAGATAAAGAGGTCTCGAAAGGACACAAACCGGAAATTGATGGATTTAACATGTTGGATGAAAACGGAGCCGATCACGCATACGAATACTTTAGTTATGATATTAAGGAAAATATCTACGTTCTGTTTATGCATGATATCAAGGAAACGAATATGAAGGGCTTGGAGAAAGCCAAAAAGTTGGCTGCGGATTGTGCGAAACGTGATATTAAATTTGTAGCCGTATCCAATAGCTCAGAAGAGGATATTGATAAATTTGTCAAAGAGAACAATTTGGAATTTGACGTTTATCATAATCCGATTGACCCGGTGCATGGACCGTTTATGGTACGTGATGCGGTTCGCTCCAATCCGGGTATCATTATGCTTAATAAAGGCGTGGTTATGAAAAAATGGGCATGGCGCGATTTTCCGGAAAAAGCAGAGTAGATTAATTGTAAGGATGGATAGCTTGGTGCTGTTCAATAATTAATGAAGATTTTATGTCAAATTACATACCGAACGAAGTTTTAGAGAACAAAACGATTGTACGAAAGTATCACGAATTGTACAAAACCGTTTATCCTAAGACGGACAGTGAGAGCCGTAAAAATATTCGTAAGGCATTTGTCTTGGCTGTCAATGCCCATAAAGGAGTGCGGCGAAGAAGCGGTGAACCCTACATCTATCATCCGATTGCAGTGGCAATGATATGCTGCAAGGATATGAATCTGGGAGCTACTTCGGTGATTTGCGCATTGTTGCATGATGTGGTGGAGGATTCAGACTACACCTTGGACGATATGCGCGACTTGTTCGGTGATGTGGTTGCTGAAATTATTGACGGCTTGACGAAAATCGATGATTTGGTGCTGGACCATAAAAGCCAGTCCATCCAAGCGGAAAATTTCAAGAAGATTTTTCTCTCCATGTCGAAGGATGTTCGCGTGATACTCATTAAATTGGCCGACCGCCTTCATAATATGCGGACGTTGGATGCCATGCCTCCTGAAAAACAATTGCAGGTAGCGTCCGAAACATCCTATTTCTATGTTCCGTTTGCCCATCGGTTAGGACTCTATCCTATTAAAAGCGAGTTGGAAGATTATTCCATGAAATATACCAATCCCACGGAATATTTCGCTATTGCCAATAAGATTAAGGAAACCAATGAGGAACGCGCCCAGCTGATTGCGGAATTCGTGAAACCGATTCAGGAATCGTTGGAAGCGAATGGCATTCATGCCGTGATGTCTTCCAGAACAAAATCCGTCTGTTCTATTTATCAGAAAATTTTGAATAAGAAGGTGGATTTTGAGGATATCTACGATATCTTTGCCGTCCGATTTGTCTTTGATAGCCCAGTGGAAGAGGAATTCGAAATTTGTTGGAAAATCTATAAGATTGTTTGCTTGCTTTATCAGACGAATCCATCCCGAGATCGAAATTTCCTGACCCATCCTAAAGCGAATGGCTATCAGTCTCTGCACCTTACGGCGATGAGCAAGGCGGGCAAATGGGTGGAAGTGCAAATCCGCTCTAAACGTATGGATGAAATTGCGGAGAAAGGTTTGGCTGCACATTTTCGATATAAGGAAGAAAATAATGAGGAACCCGACAATGTGGACCATGAGGTGGATGAACGTTTGGAAGAATGGTTGCTCAAAACCCGTGAAATTCTGAAAAGCAAAGATTCCGATGCCTTAGATTTTCTGAACGAAGTCCGCTTGAATTTAGCATTGAAGGAAGTTTATGTTTTTACCCCGAATGGCGATATGAAAAAATTGCCTGCGGGCTCTACCGTGTTGGATTTGGCTTATCAACTACATACGAATCTCGGTGACCACTGCATTGGAGCTAAAATCAATTACAATATTGTTCCCCTTGATCGTGTGTTGGAGAATGGTGACCAGGTGGAAATCATTACATCTAAAAAACAAATCCCGAAGACAGAGTGGCTTGGCATCGTACGTACACCGCGTGCCCGACGTAGTATTCGTGACTTTTTCCGCAATGAACAGAAAGATATCAATACTGCTGGTATGGAAATGCTTCAGCATTATTGCGAAGAGTTTGATTCCAAATTCAATAAGGAGGTGATAGACAAACTCATAGAAGCTACCCTCTCTAAAAACGAAGATGAGTTTTGGAATGCCATCGTGACGCAGAAAATCCCCAAAAACAGAATAAAGACGATTCTGTCCATGAAACAGCCGAAGGAACTGGCGGAATTTCAGAAAAAAGTGGAGGAGGAAATCTCCAAACGCTCTTTGGATGAATTGATTGACGAACAGTTGACCGCCACGCCGACTGCGTTCTTGTTGGATAATGACTATGAACAGATAAAGTATGTGATAGCGGATTGTTGTAATCCGATTCCCGGCGACCAGGTGGTAGGATTCCAAGTGGCTAATGACCGTATTGTCGTACACCAAACATCCTGCCCTTTCGCTATTGAGCAAATGTCGAAATTTGGAAAGCGAATTATTAAAACCAAATGGCGCAAAGGCCAAAATGTCGCTTTCCTGTCTGGCATCAAAATCACGGGCTTCGATCGCAAGGGAATGATAAAGGAGATTATTGATATCGTCTCATCTCAAATGGATCTGAATATTCGCTCTCTCAATATTGAAACTAAAAACAATGTGTTCACGGGAACGCTGATGCTTTATATTCAAAGTGTTAAAGCGCTTACTGATTTGATTTCCCAATTGAAGGCCATTGACCAAGTGGAAAAAGTCGAGCGTATCGGAATATAATTGTTTTATATATAATTTTTATTTATCAACATTAAAATCAAAACATTATGAAAGACAATCTCAAATTAGAAACTGTGGCGACTGCCAATTTTGAGGCAGAAGCTGAATTAATTCGCTCTGTTTTGGAGTCGGGCGGCTTTGAAGCATACGTTATCAATGCCAGTGCGTCCGTTTATACTCCTATGGTGAACAGTATCTTGGTTCAGGTGGAATCATCACAAGTGGAAGCCGCTAAGAAATTTCTTGTAGAAAACCAAGAGAACATTCCCAATGAATGAAACAATTCTAAAACTTATAAACTAATCATTTTATTTATGAAAAAGACTCTAATTGTTGCTCTTCTTGCATTATCTGTCTCGTGTGCTTTTGCTCAAGAGCGGGAAACAGAAGAACTTGATTGGCGTAACGAACTTCAACGCCATGAAGTTGGCCTCGGCATCGGTGACTGTGCGTTAGCAAAAGTCTATCGACCCAACTTCTTCTCTCAAAATCATACGCTTCAGGATGCGTGGTTTACAGACATGAGTTATAACCATGGCCCTGTATATTCTACTTGCCCGATATCTTTTCATTATCTGTATAGAGTGGCCAAATTCCTGTGGTTAGGTGGCGAGTTTACCTATTGTGGTATGTTCTCTGAAAATTTCAGTACTATGGATATGTCCTCGTTGGGCCATTATCAAGAAAACTACCTGACTATAATGCCCACTATACGATTTTCCTATTTGAATAAGAAATATGTGACGTTGTATTCGGGTATCTCTACGGGTGTGCTGGTTGGCATTTATGGCGAAAATAATACTCATCCGGCATACGCAAAAGCACATTTTGCGGGCCAGTTAACCGCTTTTGGTGTCTCAGCTGGAAACAAATGGTTCGGCTTTACCGAAATAGGTGTCGGTTACAACGGATTTATTCGTGCGGGATTCGGCTACCGATTTAATAGAAATGAAATTCATGAATAATCAATTTGCAGTATGAAAAACAAACTATATATAATATTGGTAATGTGCGCCCTGATGGTTTCTTTTGCAGGGTGCAAAGTGGAAGATTCTGATGTGCGAGTAGATAATAGAGGATATTACATGTTTACCTCTTGGAATGTCGGCTTCGCTGATCTTACGGAACAATTCTCTGACATCGCTTTCCGTTTTAATGCGTGGCTCGTGGCGCCTGATTCGCTGCGTCCCCTTGTGCGCGATTTGTATTTTCCAGATTTTTCTATCCTCCAAAATACAGAAACTTCTTGGAAATTGGTACAAAATGGTACGACGGAATATGTTGTGGAAACAGATGGCCATTCGTTATCAACTACCAATGCCCATTGGCTATTGACAAAATGTCAGAGCTTTATTGATTATTGTGGAGAAGGATTCTGGGACATTAACGTCTGGTATAACCATACTTCATTTTCCGATGATAATATTCGAATGGAAATCACCTGTGTGCAGCCGTACCAATGGAATATTGTTGTGAATCCGCAAGATCAATATGGAAAAACAGAAACGTATGCCAATCTCACGCTCTCTGTGCCATCTCACGAAATGCCTTCTATTTTGAATAATTTGTCCTACGAAATTACCGGTTATGGTCGTTTCTCTTTTGAAGATGACGATTGCTATATCCGTAACAAAAAGGAAGACAATACTCCTGCCTATATGGATTTCCAGATACAAGAACCTTTGGTGTCAGAGGAAAAACATCCGCGCCATTGGTCTTCTGGAGCCGTATGTATGCGTGCATGGTGCCAAGATGGTCGTGAAAGACAACAAACGGCATATTTGTCTGTAGATAAAAAAGAATACCATGCTGTTTTTTATGAAAATGACGATCCTCGCGGAAGCGCTGTAGATGTTACTTATATCTATTAAAATCAAAATAGTATAAAACGAAAACGGCCTTTGAAAACAAATCAAAGGTCGTTTTTTATTTTGTAAAACGATTGTGCTTAGTTTATTCCTCTTGCTTTCTTAATTCGCTCATACGCTTCATTTACTTTGGCGAATTTTTCTTCAGCGGCCTTGCGCACGTCCTCACCCAAATGGCTGACCTTGTCGGGATGGTGCTTCTTGGCGGCTGCGCGATAGGCTTTCTTAACCTCTTCATCGGTAGCGTCTGGTGATACTTCCAATATTTTATAATCGTTATCTAATGTGGCCTGAGAGGTGTATGACTGAGAAGAATATCCGCCTCCACCGTAGGTGGATTGATGACCGCCATATCCTCCATAACCGCCGCCATAGTAACCGTAACTTCCTGTGTGCATTGATTTTATTGCCTCAAATGTGGTTCGGTTGATGCCCAATAGTTGCGATATCTCCCAAAGTGCATTCATCTCTTCCGAACGCATGTCTCCATCAGCAGAGGAAAAACCGAATAAGAAGTTGAGAATGACTAACTTTTCATTAATGGAAGCGTGTTTGTTAAGGTCGGAACAAACAGGTTGGATGTCTATGTCGGAATTGAGTATGTCACGAAAACGAAGCATGACGCTGCCCAAACGTTCGGTGCCGACCTGTCGTCTCAAATATTCTTGAACGAATGCCATTTCAGAACGCAAAAGGCGGTTTTTGTCTGCTTTGGCCACGTATGCGGCTAAATACAATTCGTGTTCTGTGAAATCGTGACTTTGATAATAGTGCTCGGCCTTTTTGACTCTGATTTTATTTATGATGAGGTCTATAATTCCACCAACCAGAAAACCAACGACTCCACCATAGAATCCGCCGTTGATTAATCCGAAGATGGCTCCCAACAAACTAAATGTTCCTGTGAATAAACAACCCATGATAATGTGCTAATGCGATAATGTTACCAAATACAAGCATCTTCTTCAAACCACCGTCCTTGCAACTTGAGTGTTTGTTCGATAACGTCTCGAACGCATCCGCATCCGCCGTTTTGGAAAGAGATATAGTCGGCAATGTTTTTGATTTCTTCAGCGGCATCTGCCGGACAACACCGAACACCTGCCCTCATCATGATTTTGTAGTCTGGAATATCGTCGCCCATGACGAGCACGTTTTCTGGAAGGAGGTGATTCTCTGCCAGATATTGGTCGAAAAGTTCGATTTTGCTGCTGACGTGCAGAAATATGTCCATTTGAGGAAAATTCCTGAAACGTTGTCGCATGGATTCGCCGAATCCGCCTGAGATGATGGCTATCTTGTATCCTTTTTTTGCAGCGTATTGCAGTGCATATCCATCTTTTGTATTTGTTGCACGAACCATTTCCCCATCACTTTGGGTGTATATCTTCCCGTCAGAGAGTACGCCGTCAAAGTCAAAAACGAAGGCTTTGATCTTATGTAGTTTTTCTTTGTAGTTAATCATACTTTTCTCATTATTCATTTTTCATTATACATTGTTCATTTACAATGACCATCTCCTCTTTCACCTCATCATAGTCAAGACTTACGATGGAGCCTTCTGGTAGCGTCTGGTTGAGGATTTCTTCAGCAAGCAGGTCCTCCACGTTCTTTTGAATGGCACGTTTGAGCGGACGGGCACCATAATTCGGATCCCAACCTGTGTCTGCCAGATAATTCTTTGCCTTGTCAGAGATATTAAGTTCAATGCCGAGGTCTTTTATACGGCCCAATACTTTTTTGAGCTCAATATCAATGATTTTGATGATTTCTTCTTTTCCTAAAGAATTGAAATATATAACATCATCCACACGATTGAGAAATTCTGGTGAGAAATTTGTTTTGAGTGCTTTTTCAAGGATTCCCTGCTCCACTTTGTTTTTGGCGGCTTTGGTGGCCTCCGTATTGAAACCGACGCCGGTTCCGAAGTCTTTCAGCTCGCGCGTGCCGATGTTGGATGTCATAATGAGAATGGTGTTCTTGAAATCCACCTTACGCCCCATTCCGTCTGTAAGTTGTCCTTCATCAAGCACTTGCAAAAGCACATTGTAAACATCGTGATGTGCCTTTTCGATTTCATCCAACAGGACGATAGAGTAGGGCTTGCGGCGTACTTTTTCGGTTAGTTGTCCACCTTCCTCGTATCCAACATAGCCCGGAGGCGCGCCGATGAGACGAGAAACGGTGTGCTTCTCCATATATTCGCTCATATCGATGCGGATGATGGCGTCTTGGGAATCAAAAAGATATTCGGCGAGAACCTTTGCCAAGTAGGTCTTGCCAACGCCCGTCGGCCCTAAAAAGATGAAGGTGCCAATGGGCTTGTTGGGGTCTTTGAGTCCGGCGCGGTTGCGTCGAATGGCTTTGGCAATTTTGACAATGGCATCATCTTGTCCGATGACCTTCCCCTGAAGTTCGTCTGCCATTTTCATCAATCGCGTTCCCTCATTTGTGGAGATGCGTTGTGTAGGCACGCCCGTCATCATAGCAATGACTTCTGCCACAACATCTTCAGTGACTGTAGGACGTTCTAAATTGGAGCGCTCGTCCCACTCTTTTTTGGCAATTTGCAACGCGGCTTCTAATTGTTTGATTTGGTCGCGATATCCTGCCGCAGCATTGTATTGTTGCTCTTTGATGGCTTGAATTTTAAGTTCTTCGAAATCAGCAATCTGCTTCTCGATCTGCAATAGTTCTTCTGGAACATTGATGTTTTGAATGTGCATACGTGCACCGGCTTCATCTAAAGCGTCAATCGCTTTGTCGGGAAGACACCGATCGGTAATGTAACGATTGGAAAGCGAAACACATGCCTTGATGGCATCATCGCTGTATCGCACTAAATGGTGGTCTTCGTATTTGTCTTTGATGTTGTTCAGGATTTCAATGGTCTCTTCCGGAGTGGTCGGTTCGAGAATGATTTTTTGAAAACGACGTTCTAACGCTCCGTCCTTTTCAATAAACTCACGGTATTCGTCTAATGTTGTAGCACCGATGCATTGCATCTCGCCGCGAGCTAACGCGGGTTTGAACAGGTTTGAAGCATCCATGCTGCCCGGTGTGTTGCCAGCTCCAACCATGGTGTGTATTTCATCAATGAATAAAATGATATTGGGACTTTTTTCAATTTCGGTAAGAATGGCTTTTACCCGTTCTTCAAACTGACCACGATATTTTGTGCCCGCCACTAAAGAGGCCATATCTAACGAAATCAAACGCTTGTTCATCAGCGTGCGTGATACGTTGCCTTCTACGATTTTCATGGCAAGTCCCTCTGCAATAGCCGATTTGCCAACACCTGGTTCGCCTATAAGGACGGGGTTGTTCTTTTTTCGGCGACTTAATATCTGGGTGATGCGTTCCAATTCCTTTAAACGACCAACTACAGGGTCTAATTTCCCATCGGCCGCGTATTTGGTGAGGTCTTTGCCAAAACTGTCCAACATCGGAGTATTAGTGCCTTTGGCAGAATCCTTACCCGTTTGGGTGGTCGTGCGACGGCTGTCTTCGTCATCGTCGGCTCCGGCCAGGGCCTCTGTCCGTCCCGATTCCATGTTGAGCTCTCTCTTCAATTCCGAGACAAAAGAGTTGTACGTGATGCCTGCTCTTGTGAGCAATAATTTGACCACATTGGCTGCATCATTGCGCCCCTCTTTCAAAATGGCTAATACGAAATGATAGGATTCAATCGTATCGCTCCGATATTCTCTGGATATGAGATAGGATAGCCGTAATGCGTTTTCTGTTAATCTGTTAACGGGTATTTCTGTGGGACTCTCCTCAACTTTGTTTTCGTTGTTGTCGATGAGCTCTTCTAATTTCGTACGGGCAACATCAATGTCAAGGCGGTATATGTTGAATAAGTTCTTTGTTATACTTTCGCCTGGATAGCGAAAAATAGCCACCATGATGTGCTCAATTCCTATTTCTGGGGAATGATAGTAGGCCGCGATTTTGCGCGCTTCCTCTATCGCATAAACCATTTCTTCCGAGTATTTGTTATTCATAAGTATTCTTCTAAAGTTAAGTCCGCAAAAATACATTAAAATATGTATGTGGAAAGG
>JAZUEE010000356.1:0-2162 GCA_045639985.1 Bacteroidales bacterium | reverse complement strand
TACGTATGTCTTGCAGAACGACATCCAATACGAGGGCCCGCGCGACACAGTTTACGGCTACCTCAAGCAGCCCGACACGCTGAAATTGACGCTGACCTCCGACAATCCGGTCTGCGACGACGGTAGCGTGATGAGCTTTACCACGGGCGGCAACGGCGACAATACGTTCAAATTGAACGATGGCGATGACGATAACTTTGGCGTTTACAATCATCTTGCGGCAGGTGGCTACACAGTGACGGTTACGGACAGCAAGGGTTGCTCCGCCACCCAGAGCGTGACGCTGACGGGTATGAACGTTGAAGTTAAGCGCGGTGTGACGCGCACCGGCCAGTTGGCCATCTATTCCGCAGACACGCTGATGGTAGATCGGAAGGGTGGACGCTACCTCTTCCCGGCATTGGATCGCACGGGCGAAACCATCCCGCAGCCGAAGATGGAAGCATTTGGTGCTATGGGCAGTACGTCCAGCATTACGGTCAGTGTGAAAGTGGCCGCGGTGGGCGCCGCCCCGATGCTGGAATTGGAAGTGGCCACGGATGCCAACTTCGATGCAACTACCGTGATGTACACCTACAAGCCGGATTCCGTAAGCGATGGCACGACCTACAGCCATACGTTCAAGAACCTTCCGGCTGGCACGTACTACTGCCGCGCGAAGTTGTACAACTGCAGCGGCGCGGTAACGACGGAAGTGAAGACCATCACTATCCCCATCCCATAAGTTAATCATTAATCATTTATCATTAACCCTTAATCATTAACCCTTAAACAAGCAACTCCCTCATCCTCTCAGATTGCGCCGAGCCGTTTTTTGGTTTAGTAGGTTCGTAAAAAAAATTATTTTTTTCGGCTTGGCAAGATTTGAGGGGATTTTTTTATGGAATTATCCCTTTCCGTCTTGTAGGGAGATTCCTCCGCTGCCTTTAGTTTTTCCATTTTAGTCCTACGGACGCAATCCTTTGCGCCTGCGGCGCGAGAGCCACAAATTTCTCTAATTAAGACGAATGATAATGCGGTAATGCGATAATGCGATAATGCGATAATGCGATAATGCGATAATGAGATAATGGGATAATGGAATGTAATTTTTCATTGTCAATTGTAAATTGAAAAGGGGCTTCGCACGAAACCGCACAAAGCCCCAATTGTTCATTGTAAATCTCTATTGGTGCGTTAATTTATTAAATTTATTTGTAAAGCATTAATATGGTTATAATTACTTTTGCCAAATGAAGGCCATTCGTGTTTTTACCGAATACCAATAATTACTTTATGCATTTGCAGATTTCCTCGTAAATGGCATCTATTGCAGTTGGCTGTGCGAAAGGACGCAGGTTTTCGCGCATCTGTGTGCAACGGGCTTCATCTTTGGCTAAGGCCATCAGCTCGGGAATGAGTTTTTGTTGGGCGTCTTTGTCTGCAATCAAGATAGCGGCATCTTTAGATGATAGAGCTTTGGCGTTGTACGTCTGGTGATCTTCGGCCGCATACGGGAACGGTACGAGAATCGTAGGCACATCTACGATGGCAAGTTCGGCCAATGCCAAGGCCCCCGCACGGGAAACGATGATGTCCGCCATACTGTAGGCATCGTTCATGTTCTTGATGAACGGCACAATGCGGATGTGCTCGTCCTGCTCGGCCAACAGTTTGGAGTCAATGTCGCGGAAAAACTGCTCTCCCGTTTGCCATAGCAATTGGATGTCGGCTTTGCGGAAAGCATCTAAATTGGCAGCCATCGTCTTGTTGAGCGTCAAAGCACCGAGACTGCCACCGACAACCAACACGGTTTTCTTTTCCGGCACGAAGTTGAAAAACTTGTAGGCTTTGGGATCTTTACGCTGGATGTTGAGGATTTCAGCGCGAATGGGATTGCCGGTTTTGACGATTTTTTCTGCCGGGAAATATTTCTCCAAACCATCGTAAGCCACGCAAATGCGTTTGGCTTTCGGTGCCAACATCTTGTTGGTCACGCCAGGGTAGGAGTTCTGTTCCTGCAACATGGTGGGAATGCCCAGTTGGTCGGCGGCCTTTAAGGCCGGACCGCTGGCAAAACCGCCGACACCGATGGCGATGTCGGGTTGGAAGTTGCGAATAATCTGTTTGGCCTTGCGCATGGCACGCATCAGCACGAACGGCAACTTGACGTTTTTCTTGAT
>JAZUEE010000355.1:0-13097 GCA_045639985.1 Bacteroidales bacterium | reverse complement strand
GTCATTCATATCATCGAAAATGCGCTGCAACTGCGTAATCGGAGCCACCACATTGCTGAAGAGCATCACGTGGTACATAATCTTACCGATGGTCATGCCCGGATAACCTATCAACACGAGATAAGCCGTAAGGATGATGACTAAAACCGTACCCACTTGTTTTACGAAACTTTTCACGCCGTTGTAGTAGAAACTCACTTTGCGGGTGCTCATCTGGTTTTCCGTGACATTATTCTGGATAGTCAGTTGCTTATCGGCTTCAATTTGTTCGCGGTTGAACGATTTGATGACATTGATAGATTCGATGATGTTCATAATACCATGGCTCTTGGTTTCGAGCATGGAACGCATCTCGCGACGCCAACCTTTCAGTCGCTTTGCTTGGCGAAAAGTGATGAAAAAGTAAATCGGCACAATACACAAAGCCACCAAACCGACATAGACATTGGCGGCGAACATCAGTAACAAGGCAAGCAATGCGCTGGTGAACAGTGGCAGTAAGTCGATGAAGAAATTCTGCACTGTGCGCGAGAGACTGCTCACACCTTGGTCGATACGGGTTTGGAGTTTGCCGGTTCCGTTGTCTGTTGCAGAGAAGAAGGCCATTCGGAAAGTAAGCACCTTCTCGATAACGGACTGTGCCAAATCTTTGGAAACGAAAATCCTCATCCGCTCACCGAAGTAGTTCTGCGCGAATGTGATCAATGCGGAAAGGATTTCCTTGCCAAGCAACACGATGGCGATGGTGACGACAATCTTATAGGCAGCAGGTCCCCATGGCGTGTGCGCGTTGACCATCCCGTCAACTTCATCCACAGTCCAGTCCAAAACGATGGCGTTTACCTGCGCCATCAATGATCCGATTAATGTCAGAATCAAGGTGATTAACACGAGCCATTTATATGGTTTGACAAATGGTTTTATGTTTTTGAAAAGTTGAAATAGGTTCATAATTGATTGTTTTTAAGTGAACTGTGAAGAGTGAACGGTGATTGTGCTATCATTTATTGATTGTTGGATATTTATGATGTAGTCAATAGGATGTGCATCATTATTCGACATTCACCCTGACTTGCCGTGGGGTGATTTCCATTCGCGTTTTATCAACAGAAGTGTAACGCGGGGTGGTTTTCATCCTCTCGTGATCCTTCTCCTTATAGGTCTCCACTTTTACGATAGCGACGGCCTTCACGGTGACATCCACGCTGTTATGGAGATTCTCATTTTTAACGCATACGTAATAAGGTCCTTGGCATTGCTCAGGTTCGGAAAAGCGACTGTAGGAGCCTTTGCCGCGACCATAATCCAAAGCATGAAAATCTTTACCTTCCATGAAAGCGGCTTTGCCATCTCCATCTGTGACGGCATACCAGACAGGATCAATTTTATCGCCATCGGGAATAATGAGTGCGGTGGCGACGCCAATTGCCAGTTTGGCCAGCGGATTGGCCGTTACCAAGCCCGAGAGATTGACGAGAGTGCCCTTGTTTCTGGAAAAGAAATTGTCCGCCGAGGGTCCGACGCCCATCCAATAGGCCCAAGCCATAATTTCCTGATGGCAGGTTTCCGTGTTTTCTAATTTGGGCAGGTTGATGGGGATGCACATTCTCGGATTGTCGTGCTTGATAATGCCGCGAGCGGGAATGCTGATGGTTTTGTCTAAAAGATTGTACTCTTTAAGTTCAGAAGAAAGAAGATTGCGGGCCACTCTTTTAGAAGAAAGCGTGTCGTAACCTACGACGGTGTCCTCAGAAAAAGAAATATAGGTGGTGTCATACACCGTTACCCATTTCCATCCTGTGTTGAAGTTGGCCGTTTTTTCGTCCGAAGGAATACGCGAAATCCGAATCTTACAAGTTCGATTGCCTAAAGAACCGTTTTTTATGGAAAATTGATATACGGCTTTCTGATTAACTGCAATATGTTTGTCTTTGATTTGATGGAAATCCGATTCCTTGTATTTGGAAGCATTGGGTAATTCAACAATTTCAAACGTTGATAAATCCTTTTTCCCTGTTTCGGTGAGTTGTACCACGATTTGGTCGCCTGCGGCAAATCCGAAATACAAATATTCATCTTGCAAAGGTTTGATTTTGAGGGTTCCTTCATAGACCAAAACAGGCTTTTGAGCAAAAAGAGTCCACGTGCCAAGAAATATAAGAAAGGAGATAATAATAGTCTTTTTCATTGTAAAAAATTCAGATGTCAAACATACAAAAAAGCGAACGGTACTCGAAAAATAATTGATGGCAGTTTAATGCTTATTGGGAAATGAGTAGAGAACAATTATACTATTTGTCATCGTAATGTCCCTTGGCACTGATGACGAGTATGGTAACAACATCATCGTAAACATCATATACTAAACGATCTTTTTTATTGATGGAGCGAGAGTAGGTTATGTTATTTCCATTGACAAGAGCCTCCGGATGTCCCGTCCCTGTTCTCGGATGTTCTTTAAGTTCTTCGATTAATTTCAAAATCTTTTTGTAGGCGTTAGTATTTGCCTTTTTGTAGTCAGTGATGGCTTGAACTGCCTTTTTGGAAAATGCAATTGAATAGTTCATAGTGAATTAAAAAAAGATTTCAACTCCTCTTCTGTTGAACAAACGGTACATTCTCCAGCTTTAAATTGGTTGCGAGCCTCTACAATATCTTTCTGTGTTTCCACGTCAAATATGGAATCTTTGTTTATAGTTGATATTCTAAATAAATCTTTCCCGCGATAAAGAATGATTTGAACACCATCCGCCACCATATCCAAATATTTTTTTTGATTTTGTCTAAATTGACTTGTGGTAATTTCTATTGTTGTCATATTGTTGTAATATTTTTGTACAAAAATTGTGCAAAAATACATTTTTATTCTATATTGCATATATGCAGAAAATATATCTTCAAACAACTATATACCAAATCAATAGGCGAAATATCATCAAAATGAAAAATTTGTATCAATAGGATATTCTAATCTCATCGCTGATCAATTTTGCCGCGGACCGCGTTCTCGTAATCGCGCCCCACACAAAGCATATAGGTGCCTTTGGTAAGATTATAAACCACCGACCATTGCGTGTTGCTGGTTTTGCGTATTGTTGGTTCTTGAGAAACATTTTGCAAAACGGACATGGCTTCCTCTTCGGTCAGCATCCATTGTTTCTCTTGAAGATGATCTCTGGCCGTTTCAAAGCGTACGTGACCGTGCCCGATGCCCCAAAGCGAATCTGCGAGGTAGAAATTCGTCACCAAGCCTGCATTGATGGTGTCCATCATCCATTCCCCATTTTGCGGAACATATTCTAATACAATGGATTTTCCAGTTCTATCGCCCAAAAGAAAGTGATAGCTGTAAGGCGGTTTCCTACCGTTGGCAAACATATTATATTGTTGTAACAGCGTGATGGCTTCATCCACGTTTGCGGCGCGGTCGAGTACGAGGCGCATCGCCGTGGTGGTCATAAGGTCGTGCTTGTGACGGTCGTACTGCTCGGTGCCGCCATACCAAACGCCCGTGGTGGTGTCGCTTGGGTCGAGATACAGCACGCTCACAGCCAGACCTCGTTCGTTCATCCCGTCCATCAGCAAGTACGGCGCCGCCGCCAACAGACTGACATCCGTAGTGCCGTCGCTGAGACTGCCTTTGGGGTATTTGAGCAATGACATGCTGATGAGCGAGATGGATTTATAGCCGTCATTAGGGGAAGTTCGTGCCATAACGACTGGTGCGGGCCCGTCGGCGGTAAAGTCGAAATTGCGGGCGTACAGCACATCGCCCGACGGTGACTGGCAGACGAAGGCGGTGCAGCCCGTCTTCAGTTTCTTGAGGTTGGCGAGGACCTTGCCCGTGCTCAGAATCTTCGTGCCGACGTAAGTCTTGAAGTCTCCCAAGCCGCGCACATCGGCCTTCAGCATCTTGTCGAGCTGGTAGTCGTTCTTGAAATCCAGGTAGTAGAGCAGGCCATTCAGGGCAGTGTCCGGGCAAGCTGTTAGGGCAAGGCCGTCCGCCTGCTGCCTGTTCTTGACCATGCTGGCGGGATTGCCGCCCACATAGTAGGTGCGGCAGGAAGAGAGAAGGAGGCAGAGGAGAAAGAAAAGGAATAATTGTTTTTTCATTTGAAAGTCTTCTGTAAATCAATATCTTAAGCCGCTTGAATGAAGTGGCAAAGGTTTACAAAAGTACTAAAAATCCGATAAAAACAATATTCTTAGCATAAAAATTCCGATAATATTAAAAAATATTCAACGAAAAATCCGATAAAGTACAGATGATAGTGCCGGTAATGCCGTTCCGATATCAAATATAATTTTGCCACAATTTGTTCATTTAAATCTTGGCCAATCATCCACTAAAAATTTGGCCAATCATCCATCTAAATCTTGGCCAATCATCCATCATTTTAATATAATATGCTGTTTTACAAATAAAAAATGGATTTTTGCATCCTCAAAATTTTAGATATGAAAAACAGAGCATATCGTCCAAAATGGCGGACACCCTATTAAAAGAAATGCTTCAATCCTTCCCTGCCATATTGGTTCAAGGACCCAAAGGTGCGGCAAGACAACCACTGCCGAACAGCAGGCTGCCAGCATCTTATATTTGGCAGACCCGTTGAGTTTGGAAAAAAACAAACTGCTTGCTGAAACCAACATCAATGCCTTGCTGACAGGCAAAGCGCCGCATTTAATTGACGAGTGGCAGGTAATCCCCAAAATTTGGGATGCGATTCGCTTTGAAGCCGACCATCGAAACGATGTGGGGCAATTTCTCCTAACCGGCAGCTCCGTTCCAACAGATACTACTCAGATGCGTCATAGTGGAACTGGACGCTTTGCATGGCTTACGATGCGCACTATGTCACTGTGGGAATCTGGTGAATCGAATGGAACCGTTAGTATGGAAGAGCTTTTTCTGCAACCGCAAATGATTTTTTCAGAAAGCACGTTGCAACTCGAGGAAATCGCTTTTTTGATTTGCCGTGGTGGTTGGCCTTTCGCAGTCGGACTTGACTCCAAATATGCACTTCGCCAAGCATACGCCTACTTTGATGCGGTGGTTGAAAACGATATTGTACGAATCGACAATTCGCTTAAAAATTCATCACGTGCACGAAGAATTATGCGTTCATTAGCACGTCATCAAGGAACACAAACTCCCGTAACTACTATATGTTCGGATTCAAAAATGAATGAGTCAGAAGCCCTCGCTGAAGAAACCGTTTCTCTCTATATTAATGCTTTGAAAAAAATATTCGTCATTGAAGATGCCGAAACTTGGAATCCAAATTTGCGATCTAAAACGGCCATTCGCACCAGCAACACACGCTATTTCACTGACCCATCAATTGCTGTGGCCGCCTTAGGAATCGGACCACAGGATCTGATGAATGACTTGAATACGATGGGATTGTTGTTTGAGACACTTGCTGTTCGTGATTTGCGCGTCTATGCTGAAGTCTTGGATGGAAACGTCTTCCATTTCAGGGATAAAAACGGCTTGGAATGCGATGCCGTAGTGCATTTGCGAAACGGTCATTATGGTTTGGTGGAGATAAAACTTGGTGGAGAAAAACTGATTGAAGAAGGCGCAACCACCTTGAAAAAGCTTGAAAGCAAGATAGATACCGACCGTATGTTCGCTCCTTCTTTCAAAATGGTGTTAACCGCTGTGGGCCAGTATGCCTACCGCCGCCCAGATGGCGTGTATGTAGTGCCTATAGGTTGTCTGAGGCCTTAATTTCTGTATTGACACTCTTTGCTCAAATCACCGAAGAAGTCGTGGTGCAGGGTGGTGGCGATTTTCACCGCTGGAAGATTGAAAATATATGTGATTTTCACCGCTGAAAGATTGATTTTTTGCTATTTTGTAAAAAAGATGTATTTTTGCACTTCAAAAACAACAATATTATGGTTGATGACATTTCTATTTTGAGAATGGCTATGCAGCATCGCCTGCAAGAAACAGATTCCACTTTTCATCGTTATCTTTACCAACAAATCAATTGGTCGAACCGACTGATAGGGATTAAGGGATACCGTGGTGTGGGAAAAACGACGATGATAATTCAGCATATCAAAGAGAATTTCCCAGACCTGAATACAGTTCTGTACGCAAGTCTGGACAATGGCTGGTTTCAGACACATTCGCTGTACGATTTGGCACAGTACCATTATATGAGAGGCGGAACGCATTTGTTTTTGGATGAAGTACACCGCTATGCAAAATGGCAGGATGTTCTAAAAAACATTTATGACGACTTTCCCTCTCTTCACGTTGTCTTTACAGGAAGCAGTATGCTGCATATCAGTACTGAAGCCAACGACTTGAGTCGTCGTATGCGACTATATACGCTGCCCGTATTGTCATTGCGCGAATATGTTGAATTAGAAACGGGAATTGCCATTCCATCCTATACTTTGGAAGAAATTCTGAAGGATCATTTGAATATTTCGGCAAGAATCATCAACCAATTACCTATTCAAAAATATTTTGAAAGTTATCTCCAAAACGGATGCTATCCATTTTATTTAGAAGACATTGAAGGTTTTGGATTTCGTCTGCAAGAAACTCTTTGGAAAGTTTTGGAAAGCGACTGGCCTTCGGTGGAAGAAGTGAGTTTCGCAACCATTCAAAAAACGAAGCGTCTCTTGATGGTCTTGTCGGAAAGCGTTCCGCTAACGCCCAATATGAGCGAACTTTTTGCGGCTGTGGAGACGAATCGAGAAGGCGGTTTGCGTATGCTGTATCTACTTGAAAGAGCGGGTGTATTATCGCTCTGCTCAAGAAAGAACAAATCTTTTGCATCCTTACGGAAACCTGACAAGATTTATTTGGGGAATTCCAATTTAATGTGTGCATTATCCGCCCAACCAAATATCGGCACCATCCGTGAGACATTCTTTTATAACCAGTTGGTGTCTGCATCGTACGAAGTTTTGCTACCGCCCAAAGGTGATTTTAAAGTAAATGACCGCTATCTCTTTGAAATCGGTGGTGCAAATAAAGGATACAGGCAGATTCGGAACGAACCAGAGAGCTTTTTAGCGGTTGACAATTTGGAAATGGGCGACGGCAATCGTATCCCGCTTTGGCTATTCGGTTTTTTATACTAAACAGCCCGATGCTGTCACTCTTTGCTCAAATCACCGAAGAAGTCGTGTTGCAGGGCGGTGTAACACATCCGTAGAGGTGCAAAATTTTGTGCCCCTACTATAAAGGATTTTGTTTTTGACAACACCAAGGTACAACAAAAATCCATTTCCAAAAAGCATTAAAAATCCCTCCGGTTTTGGCGGAGGGATTATATTATAATGTGAAGGCGTAAAAAGGAATATAGCGTTTGATTTTTTCAGGTTCGTTTTAATAGTTGATTTGGGATTGCGGCATCCCTAAAGGAGATCGTAAGTCACCATTGGACGGAGCAATTTGGTAAATTGCATGATCTTGTCACTCATTGATGATTTATCGTGAACGGCGTGTACGACAGTTTCGGAAACCATTTTGATGAAATGTAGGATCTGTAAATAAATGGATTACGCATAAAGATATTTTTAAAAGCAGCAAAAAATAAACTATTTTCGTACACCCCAATTGTTCATTTTCAATTCACCATTAAAAAAGGGCCTCGCACGAACATACGCACGAAGCCCTGATTGTCAATTGTCAAATCGTTCTAATCGCGGAGGCAGCGAACGGAAAGGAGGGCCGATTTTTCTTCACTATAGCGAGAAACAGTGTTATAGTCATATCCGAGTTCTCTAAGATACGCGGAATAGCTAATACTACCTTGTGAGGCCGACCAAAAACCTGTATATTTACTATAGTTATCACTATATAAACTTGCAGGAACAACAGAAAAGCCTGTTGCATTGTTGCCCGAAGGTTCGTTGCCTATGCTACATTCTTCCGTATAACTTTTCCATCCTGTAGTAGAAGCTAAAGCTTTGGCAATGCTGGCATTGTTTATGCCGCACACATATTCGCTTTGGTTGCCCACATAGTTAGTAAGCTGAATCCAATCAAGTTCGTTGGGCACGTGCCAACCTTGCGGACAGATACCACGTCGAGGATTCGTAAAGATTACATTGGGAGCGTCACTTATATCGTAAAAGGTACTAACTTCACCTAACATAATGTTAAATGTATCTACAGCAGCACACCAGTTATATAGCAGTCCATAACCGTTTTCGGCATTGTTAGGGTTATCATTGTAATAACAAGCCTTTTTGCCAGAAAAAGAATAACTATTGTCAGAACTGCTTAAGATGCTGGTTCCTGTACTTGGGGAGGTTGTACAGCGCATATTTTCCTTGGTCCAGCACTGGCTACCAATTTGGACGGTGTTATAAACATTACCCTCGTGGTCAGTAACGGTAGGCATATTGTCACAAGGTTTGGAGTCATTGGGATTGATGCCTGTGCCATCCCATTGTACTTCTTGTTCGGAGGTGTAGAATCTCAATCTTTCACCGTATGCAGTACCCAAACCATTGGTGGCGTATGCACGCACAAAATAAGTGGTATTGGCTGTTAATCCGGCAATAGAGGATGAGAAAGTCCCCATTCCACTGCCGTCTGTGGTATGGGCGTCGTTTATGGTCGGATTAGGTGATGTGCTCCAGCAAACACCACGGGCGGTTACCACAGTGCCACCATCATTCAAGACCTCGCCACCGCAAATGGCAGTAGTATTAGTGATTCCAGATACGGAGGCGGTGGTGACGGTAGGAGTGCTGAGGAGTGTCTCATCGCGAAGACAACGCACGGACAATCCAGAACTTTTATGTTCAAAATCGCTGGACACATAGTCTAGTGAGATATATGTAGCAGAATTAGTATATTCCGAAGTGGCAGTCCAAAACAGGGAACCATTTTCGTAGGCATAGTAAGTGCTATGGTTTGAATAGTCATCAATATACCAGCCCGCAGGAACAGCCGAAAAGCCTGTTGCATTGTTGCTTGAAGGATTGTTGCCCACGGTGCAATTTTCATCACTACTCCTCCAGCCGGTAGTTGAATTCAAGGCCTTGGCAATACTATTGCCACATAAATACTCGCTTTGATTTCTCACGTAGGTAGTCAATGCATCCCATTCAGAAGCACTTGGTACGTGCCAGCCTTGAGGACAGATGCCTCGTCTCATCCCTGTGGTGACCACATTTGGTCCAGAATACTCACTGGTATTAGTGCTGGTTTCGCCATATTCTGGGTTAAATATGTCCATAGCAGCACACCAGTTATAGAGCAAACCATAGCCAGCTGTATTATCAACATTACCGTTAACATAGTAGGCTTTCTTACCGGAATAGGAATAACTAATAGCTGGGTATTCTAAAATGGTAGTACCCGTGCTTGGGGATGTTGTACAGCGCATATTTTCTTTCATCCAGCATTGGTTGCCAATTTGGACGGTGTTATAGATATTGCCCTCGTGATCTGAAACATTAGCCATATCGGGACAAGGTTTAGAATCGTAAGGATTGGCACCCGTGCCATTCCATTGCACCTCCTGATCAGTAGCGTAGAATCTCAATCTTTCGCCGTAAGTGGTACCCATATTATTAGTAGCGTATGCACGCACATAATAGGTGGTATTGGCCGTTAAACCGGCAATTGCTGATGTGAAAGATCCACTTCCACTGCCATCCGTAGTATGTGCGTCGTCAATGGTTGGATTCGGAGAAGTGCTCCAGCACACGCCGCGGGCAGTTACTTCAACTCCGCCATCACTCGTCACATTGCCGCCACAAGTGGCAGTGGTGTTGGTGATTTCAGATACTGAAGAGGTGGTAACTGTAGGAGTGCTAAGGATTGTCTCATCGCAAACGCAACGAACGGAAAATCCCCAATAAAGTCCGATTGGCCATTCACCTCTAACATGGGAATCATAGGAAGATATAACTACATATTTGGCAAGTGGGCCAGCCCAAAAATTGGCAGTGTAATTAAAATCATTTCCGAAATAAATTCCATAAGGGTTGTTGTTGCCGCCCGTATATTGGCCTGCAGGAACAGCGGAAAATCCCGTCAAGTTATTGCTTGAAGGATCGTTCGATACACAACAATTACTTGTCTCGCCATTCCAACCTACGGTAGTAGCCAAGGCCTTAGCAATATTAGAACTGTCATTACCACATACGTACTCACTTTGGCTTCCAACGTAGAAAGTCAATGCATCCCATTCAGAGGCGCTTGGCACGTGCCAACCCTGAGGGCAAATGCCACGTCTTTCACCCATAACGCCCACATCTGGTGTAGTCTCCGATTCGGTATTATTATTTGTCTCGCCGTATTCAGGATTAAATACATCCATAGCAGCGCACCAGTTATAAAGCAAACCATAGACAGCCGTATTTTCTGCATCCCCGTTCACATAGTAGGCTTTCTTGCCGGAATAGGAGTAATTATCGGGATTAGTTTCCAGAATAGTTGTACCCGTGCTTGGGGAGGTTGTACAGCGCATATTTTCTTTCATCCAGCATTGATTTCCAATTTGGACAGTGTTATAGATATTGCCTTCGTGGTCTGTAATAGTGGCCTTATTGGAACAAGGTCTGGAGTCGTTAGGATTGCGTCCTAACCCATCCCAAGCCCATACGCCGTTTGTGGTGGTTTGGATGCTCATTTGTTCTCCATACGCTGTTCCCTTTTTATTGGTGGCATACGCACGTACATAATATCTGGTTCCAGCGGTTAATCCAGTAATGGAAGAGACGAAGCTGCCCGTGCCAACGCTGTCCGTAGTGTGTGCATCTTCAACAGTCGGGTTTTCGGAAGTGCTCCAACACACGCCGCGTGCGGTAACATTGGCCCCGCCATTCTCCGTTACATTGCCGCCGCAAGTGACAGTGCTATCGGTGATTTCAGAAACCGAAGCAGTGGTAACAGAAGGTGTAGTGATAACAATGCCTGAATCGCGGAGACAACGAACGGAATACCCATAGCATTTACGGTCTTCGTAGTGAATTATCGAAGGCCTATTGTTTGTCAAGCCTCGATGCAGCACGTAATATTCATTTTCTTGAGTTGAGCTCCAGAACGCAGCCATATAACCAAGTTCATAATAGTTACCATCACTATAAATATATCCAGTTGGAACGGCCGAGAAGCCCGTGGCGTTATTGGCAGATAGGTCGTTGCCGGCACTACAAGATTCGTTGGAATTATTCCAATCTGAAGTTGATGCTAATGCCTTGGCATTATTGCCATCACAAACATAATCGGGCTGGCTGTTAATGTATGATTCCAATTGTGTCCATTCCGCATCGGAAGGCACGTGCCAACCTTGGGGACAAATTCCACGACGATTACCAGGAAAGATTACACTTAGAGCACTGTTTTCATCGGTGTTTATGCTGGTTTCATCGTAGTTCGTATTGAACGTATCCACCGCTGCGCACCAGTTATACAACAGCCCATAGTTATCACCTCCGTTGTTGGGGTAGTATGCCATTTTACCTGAATAAGACACTTGAGTTGAAAACCAAACAGGCAAATACGTACCTGTGCTCGGGGAGGTTTCACAGCGCATATTTTCCTTAGTCCAGCATTGTGTGCCAATCTGAACGGTATTATATATATTGCCTTCGTGGTCTGTTACCGTAGGCGTTCCGGAGCAAGGTTGGGCATCATTGGGGTTACGCTCCATACTATCCACCGTAAAGAGGCTTACTTCATCACCATAAACGGTTCCATTTTGGTTGGTAGCGTATGCACGCACGTAATAGGCCGTATTTACGGTTAATCCGGTAATGGAAGAGGTAAAACTGCCCGTGCCTGTGCCTTCCGTTGTGTGCGCATCCTCAATAGTCGGATGACGTGAAGTGCTCCAGCACACGCCGCGAGCCGTAACTTCAGAGCCACCATCATTTGTCACATTGCCTCCGCAAATGGCAGTTGTGCCGGTAATGTCGGAAACTGAAGAAGTGGTTACGGTAAGAGCAAGTGAAACATCACGGAGACATCGAACGGAATAACCATTACTAGAATAGTCATAGTAAAATTTAGGAAGCGTTTCATTATATAGCAAAGCCATAGAAAGTGGGCGGTAACTTCCATTATATTCAAGTTCTGTAGAGTGCCAAAAATAGGCGCATTCCCCAAATCCATAGCAGTATCCTCCTTTATAGTAATATCCGACAGGAACGGCGGAAAATCCCGTGGCATTATTTGTCTCTTGGTTATTGCCCACAGTACAATCTGTTGAATAATTACTCCACTCCGTATTGGATGACAGTGCCTTTGCCACATTAGAAGGATTTCCATTGCAGTAATAATCACTTTGCGATCTTACAAAAGTTAGTAATTGAACCCATTCATCATAGCTGGGCACATGCCAACCTGTAGGGCAGATACCTTGTACGCCGCTAGGGTTGTTTTCTGAAGACGAGGAGTTGTTCATCACCGCTTTCCAGTTATATAAGTATCCGTGCGTGGAAACTAAGTCTTGATTATTATTGGGGTTATAACGATAGGCCATTGTTTCACTGGCACTATTGCCCAACGCAATGGGAGTGCCGTTGGCATACTTCGTCGTTCGCAAATTTTCCTTCATCCAACACTGTTCACCAAGTGCGATCGTATTGTACACATTACCGTCAACATCCGTTATGGTGGGAGTCCCTGGGCAGGATTGAGAAGTAGCAGAACTATCTGATGTCACAGTCTCAAACTGCATTTGTTCGCCATACGCCGTACCCTCGCTATTGGTGGCATACGCGCGCACGTAATAGGTGGTGCCGGCAGTCAATCCAGTAATGGAGGAGATGAAGTTGCCCGTGCCAACACTGTCCGTGGTGTGGGCATTTTCAACAGTTGGATTCTCAGAAGTGCCCCAGCACACACCGCGTGCGGTAATCGTTGCGCCACCGTCGTCCGTCACATTGCCGCCGCAAGTGGCAGTTGTAGTGGTGATGTCGGAGACTGAAGAGGTGGTGATGGTAGGAGTTGTCAAAGTTGGTGTGTCAGGAGTTGTTGTTGTAAAACTCACCTGTTCGCCATACGCTGTGCCCTCGCTATTGGTGGCATACGCGCGCACGTAATAGGTGGTGCCGGCAGTCAATCCAGTAATGGTGGAGATGAAGTTGCCCGTGCCAAC
>JAZUEE010000354.1:0-22613 GCA_045639985.1 Bacteroidales bacterium | reverse complement strand
CTCCACTCCGCATAAAGTATTTGGATAGCATCATCCAAAAGAAAAATGCCGACAAACTCCTGCTGCTGTTTGATCTTCAGGAGAAAATGAAAAGCATTCAGGAACAGAACAACTTCTTTATCTTAAGCGAAACCAATACGCTGATTTATAATACGATAAAAGATAATGATATTCCCGAACTCTTTGACCAAATCAAATTTTCCAACTTTTTTATAGATGAGTTTCAAGATACATCTAAAATGCAGTGGGATGATTTGAAACCGCTGCTTGCCAATAGTGCGTTGGCGCAGGGTGGACAAGTCACTCTTTTCGGCGATGTCAAGCAGGCCATTTACCGCTTCCGTAACGGAGATTCGGATTTGTTTTACAATCTAATTGACTATGAAAGATTTATACAACGTGGAGATTTTTCAAATGTGGATGAAAAGGGCTATTGTAAGAAAGTTCTGAAGGAAAATTTCCGCTCCACACAGTCCGTCGTGGCATTTAATAATGAATTTTTCAAGTCGTATAGTGAAACCCTCCAGCAGACGGAATATTACCATGATGTGGAACAAAACATTCACAGCAAGGAACCCGGTTTCGTGCAAGTGTTTGTGCAACAGGATAAAAAAGAAAAGACGTTGCTTCGCGAAGGACTACAACGACACCCGGACCTTGAGTCTTATATTGATGAAAATGAAGAAATTAAAGTGGAAGATGCGGAGGTCTTGCGGGCCGTACGGGATGCGCTGGATAGAAACTATAAATTAGGTGACATCGCTATCCTATACTCTGGAAATGGCAAGTGTACCCGTATGGCCGATATCCTGATGAAGTGCGGCTATAAGGTGGTGACGGAAAAATCTTTGGTGTTGAATGCTTCTCCTGCCGTTAACCTTATCATTTACACGATGAAATATCTGCTGCATCCCAATGACCTCGTGGCGCAGACAACCATTGTGTATTATCTGTCGAAGTTGCACGGCCAACAGGCAGAGATCGGCAAAAAACTGCTGACACTCGCGCATTCTGATTTTGAAATGTTTGTGCAGGAATTTGCCGCAGAGGACAACCCTTTTTCGATTAAAGAATGGCTTTCGCAGCCGCTCTTCCTTTTGGTGAAGAAAATCATTCATTTTTATAGATTGGAAGAAAGTCAGGATCCGTTTATTGTTGATTTTGAAAATATTGTGCTTGACTATTTGCAAAACCGCAATGGCGAGTTGGCCAGTTTCCTACTTTGGTGGCAACAACTGTTGGATACGGATTCCATGTTTACGCTGACGTTGCCGGCAGATATGGATGCCATCAAATTATGCACCATCCACAAATCCAAGGGCTTGGAGTATCCTGTGGTGATTCTGCCTTTTTCGAGTACCAGCAATCGCGTGAAACCTATATGGACGGATTTGGTGGATGAACATGTCGCCTACGTGAATTTGGATGCCAAAAATTGTGTCGGCTCTTCTTTCGAGGAAATTTACCAGAAGGAATTGAAAAATCGGGAAACGGATATGCTGAATTTGTTGTATGTCGCACATACACGTGCCAGCGAGGTATTGTACGTCATCACATCCAAAGCGAAGAGCGAAACATCGTATGGCAATTGTCTGCATAATTTCGTATCGAACACTCATGATAGCATATCTTTCATAAAAGATGAAAAAGACGACCGCGTGTTTTATGCGGGCAATCGGCAATGGACGAATCCGGCTAAGCCGAAAACGGTGCTGCCCTCTGTTGAACCGCCCATTACAACGTCTTCTTTCAATATGTTGAAGATTACCGATCTGATTGATACGCAGGAATCCGTTAACGAACAGGCCCTGTTGGGTACGTTTGTGCACGATTTTTTGGCCCAGCAGCTTGACTTTCCCCAAAATGAGGAAGAAGTGGACGCGCTTTTGAACAAAGTGGAGGTGGAAAAACGAGGCCGTCTCCGCGAAGCGTTTCATCATATATTGAACGATGCGGACCTGAAACCCTATTTCGCGCCCGGAATTAAAACGTTGAATGAAATTACCATCTTAGACACAGATGGCAACACTTACCGCCCAGATAGAATTGTCTTTGCGGATGATAAAGTGATGGTTATCGACTATAAGACAGGACAACCCTATCCTAAATATCAAGAGCAAATTGACCGATATTGCATGTTACTTCGACAGATGGGTTACGCGAATGTGGACGGCCGGCTGCTTTATGTGTAGGGACAATCTTCTGTTATCTAAAATATTCCATATAATACGAATCCTGCCACACCGCTCAAGAGAATGAGCAGGATGGGGCTGATTTTGAATTTGAAGGAGCTGACGAATACCGCGAGAAAGAGAACGATGCTGCAAACGAATTGGAACGTGCTGCCTTTCGGGGTCCCGAAGTTTTCAGGGGAAGCTAACAACAGCGCGGCGGAGGCAATCAATCCCACAATGGCTAAGCGAAGTATGGACAGCATGGTGGCAACTATGGGGTTGTCTTTATGCTTTATCAGGAAGCGGCTGACCAAGATCATCAACAGAAAGGGGAGGAGTATTACGGCGAAAGAAGCTAAGAACGAGCCGACGACACCGAGCCATGGCGAATAGCCGGCGTTGACTACGGCTGTGTAGCCCGCGTAGGTCGCGGTGTTGATGCCTACTGGTCCAGGCGTGATCTGTGACGTGGCCACAATGTCTGTGAACTCCTGGGCGGTCATCCAGCCGTGTTTGATAACTACGTCATTTTGTATCAGTGCTATCATGGCATAGCCGCCCCCGAAAGTGAGGATGCCAATTTTTAAAAAAGTAAAGAAGAGTTGTGCGAAAATCATAGCCGTTTCTCCTTTCTTTTTTTGAAAATGCCGTATCCGATTCCACCGATAATGGCGCCGAACACAATCCAAGAAGGGGAAATGCCGAGCAACCAGATGAGAACAACGGCTGTAATGGGAATCCAACAGTTCTGCCAACTGAGTTTGGCAGTTTGGGCCATTTTGAAAACGGGTGCGGCAATCAGCGCGACCACGGCAGGCCGAACCCCTTTGAAGATGGCTTCGAACGTGGTGCTGTCGCGAAGAAAGTGAAAGCAGGTGGCAAGCCCCAAAATGATTAATATGGGCACTACTATATTGCCGATAACGGCGGCGATGGCCCCGCGCACACCCTTGAGCCGATAGCCGATGTTGGTGGCCATGTTGACGGCAAAAACCCCGGGCATTGCCTGCGCAATGGATAGAATATCTAAAAAGGCCTCTCGGTCAAGCCATTGCCGGCGCTCTACCAACTCCTTCTCCATTAGCGGAATCATAGCGTACCCCCCGCCAATGGTGAAAGTCCCGATTTTGAAAAATGACCAGAAAAGCTCGAATAGACGTCTCAAAACACCTTCGTTTTTGAAGCCGCAAACGTACTATATTTTTTAATAGAACAACAGTAGAAAAATATCGTATATTGCGCCGCTTTTTGAAAAAATCAAAAGGCAACAATCTATTTGTATAACTATTTGATTTAGTATGGATTATAAAAACCATAAACTTACTATTTGGATAATTTTTACGGCATTGGTGATGGTGTTTTTCTCCCATCCGCTCCATGCTGCTGAGAAAGAGGACAAACCGTTTGATGCAGGTCCTTTCATTATAGAACATGTTACGGATAGTTATGGATGGCACATTTGTGGCGATGGCGACAAAAGTGTGACCATCCCGCTCCCTATCATTTTGGTGGATAACGGTCATTTGGTGACATTCATGTCCAACAAGCTGCATCATGGTGAAGCTGCCTATAACGGCTATGCCATGGGTTGGGGTGAACAGAAAGGTGCTATTGTGAAGCTCCAAGATGACTACACCGGACATCTCGAAGAGGGCGAAGAGTATGCCGTAAGCCATGTGTGCAACATCAACCTCTCGATTACAAAGAATGTTTGTGCCCTCTTAATCTCTCTGATATTGATTGCATGGATTTTCCTGTCTGTGGCAAAATCATACAAACGTCATCCGAATGAGGCCCCGCGCGGTTTGCAGGCATTGGTGGAACCCGTTATCGTTTTCCTCCAAGATGAAGTCATCAATCCTTCCTTGGGTGAAAAAGCTGAAAAATACACTCCCTATCTGCTGACGCTGTTCTTCTTTATCTTGTTGAACAACCTGATGGGCCTTATCCCGATTTTCCCTGGCGGCGCAAACCTCACCGGTAATATCGCTGTCACCGGTATTTTAGCGCTAATCACGTTCTTCGTGACGCAGTTCTCCGCCGGCAAAGAATATTGGGTGGATATCGTCAATACGCCGGGCGTGCCTTGGTGGCTCAAGATTCCATTGCCAATCATGCCGTTCGTGGAACTGATGGGTGTGTTTACCAAACCATTCGTTTTGATGGTCCGACTTTTCGCCAATATTACCGCCGGACATATCATCGTTCTCGGTTTCATTTCCTTGATATTTATCTTTGGACAAATGGCTCCCGCCATTGGTTATGGCGTGTCTGTTGTGTCCGTTTTCTTCTATATTTTTATGGGCTGCCTCGAATTGTTGGTGGCCTTTATCCAGGCCTTCGTGTTCACTCTGTTGAGTGCCATCTATATCGGAATGGCCTGTGGAAACGAAGAAAAACCCGAAATTGTAAAATAACCTTATTAATCATTTAAATTAACTCATTATGTCACTCTTAACAGTTTTAATGCAAGCAGCATCCGTAGCAGTTGGTTACATCGGTGCAGGTATTGGTGCTGGTCTCGCCGCTATTGGCGCAGGTCTCGGTATCGGTAACATCGGTAAAGACGCCATGTCTGCTATCGCTCGCCAACCCGAAGTGGCTGGCGACATCCGTACAAACATGATTTTGGCAGCCGCCTTGATCGAAGGTGTCGCTCTGTTCGCTATCGTGGTTTGTCTGCTGATTGCCATTAAGTAATTATCGTAAGGTTCCCCTGCGGTTGGCAGCGGAACCTTACTTTTGATTGATTTTTAAGATTTAATAGAACTAATATGGAACTCATAAAACCGTCTTTTGGACTGATTGTTTGGATGCTTATCGGTTTCGGCATCTTGTTCTTCATCTTGGCAAAATTCGCTTGGCCGGTTATTACGAAAGGTATCGCCAGTCGTAATAAGAAAATCCAAGACCAATTGGATGAAGCGGCCCGTGTGCATGAGGAGTTGGCCACTATGAATGTCAAACAGGAAGAACTGTTGGCACAGGCAAAGTCTGAACGTGACAATATTCTGGCAGAAGCCCGCAAAATCAGCGACAATATGCTGGAAACAGCCAAAAAGAAAGCTGATGAGGAAGCTCAAGCCATAATTGAAGATGCCAAGAAAACCATCTATTTCGAAAAAATGAAGGCCATTACGGAGGTGAAGAATGAAATCGCCAATCTTTCCATCGAAATAGCTGAGAAAGTTATCGGCCAAGAACTTTCCAATAAACCCAAACAAGAAGAACTCATAGACAAATGGGTGAACGATAATAACCTGAACTAAGTTTTTTGAAATACATAGACACACATACTCATATCTATCGCGAAAGCTATCCCGACAATTTCGAGGAAGTGGTACGACGTGCCGTTGATAATAATGTGACACAGATGATTTTGGGTTGTGTGAATAGCCAAACCCCTGCGCAAATTAATGAGGCAGTGGCCCTATTCCCAAACAATATGTTTGCCCTCGTCGGGCTGCACCCGGAGGATACCAAAGAGAATTTTGAGGAAGAACTTGCCTTGTTGGAACCCCATATCGGGGATGACAATGTTATTGGAATAGGGGAAATCGGTCTGGACTATTATTGGGACAGAACATTTGAGAAACAACAGCAGGAGGTCTTCTATCGCCAGCTTTGTTGGGCACGTGATCGAAAGATGCCGCTTTCCCTGCACATTCGAAATGCTTATCCTGATGCCATTCGTATTCTCCAACAATTCAAAGAGGGGGAGCTGTCGGGAGTGATGCATTGTTTCTCTGGTGGCATCCAAGAGGCGGAGTGGGCCGTCAAACACGGCTTTGCCTTGGGTGTGGGTGGCGTGGTTACGTTCAAAAACAATAAGCTGCAGGACTTGCTGCCGCAAATCGGGTTGGAACACATTGTGCTGGAAACAGATGCTCCCTATATGGCTCCCGTGCCGCATCGCGGAAAACCAAACGAAAGTTCCTATATACCCATTATCGCTCAAAAACTGGCCGAAATCTTCCATGTCTCCGTAGAAACTGTCGCTGACCAAACCACTGCCACCGCTCGAAGAATCTTTACCAAACTGCCAGAATAGAGTTTCAGGTTTCAAGCATAACCAAGGTTTTTCACTTAATTATCACATTATCTCATTACCGCATTAACACATTATCACATTATATATCATGTCTGAATCAAAGATTTTTACCCCTTGTCAAATTGGTCCGATTACATTGCGTAACCGCACCATCCGCTCTGCGGCATTTGAAAATATGGCCTACGACAATCGCCCGTCCGAAGATTTGTTCAACTACCATACCGCTGTTGCTAAGGGCGGTATCGGTATGACCACGGTGGCATACGCTTCCGTGAGCCGTAGCGGTCTCTCCTTCAATGGCCAACTCTGGCTTCGTGAAGAAATTGTTCCAGAATTGAAAAAGCTTACCGATGCAATTCATGCGGAAGGCGCTAAAGCTTCTATCCAAATCGGTCATTGCGGTAATATGACGCATCGCGCCACTTGCGGACAGAAACCATTCTCCCCGTCTGGACGTTTCAACCTCTATTCTCCTACTTTTACCAAGAAGATATCTGTTAAGGAGATTGACCAGATTGTGGAAGATTTTGGGAATGCAGTGGATTTGTGCCGCCGCGCCGGCTTCGACTGCATCGAAGTACATGCCGGACACGGCTATTTTATCAGCCAATTCCTTTCTCCCTATACCAATCATCGTAAAGATGAATATGGTGGTTCGTTGGAGAACCGTATGCGCTTTATGCGTCGAGTTATCACGCGCGTAATGGAAGAAGCTAAGGATGATATGGCCGTGGTCGTCAAAACCAACATGTACGATGGTTTCCGTAGCGGTATGCAAGTGGATGAATGTATCAAGGTTGCTCAAGAATTGGAACGCCTCGGTGTTCACGCTTTGGTCCTCACCGCCGGTTTTGTCAGCAAGGCCCCGATGGAGGTGATGCGTGGTGCGATGCCGATTAAGACTTTGGCCTACTATATGGATATGAAGAATTTCTGGTGGCTGAAATTAGGTATGCACATCGGTGGCCGTATGGTTATTCCGACAGTGCCTTACAAAGATGCTTATTTCTATGATACGGCTATGAAGTTTCGTGAGGCCCTCAAAATGCCGCTGATCTATGTGGGCGGTATGGTGAAAAAGAACGATATGGAAAAAGTGTTGGATTCCGGATTTACCGCTTTCCAAATGGCGCGTGCCTTAGTGCATGACACCGACTTTGTCAATAAACTCCAATCTGGTGAAGTGACGGAAAGCGGCTGCGGACATTCCAACTACTGCATTGGACGTATGTACACGCTTGAGATGAAGTGCCATCAATGCATGGAGAAAAATCAGATTCCATGCAAACTTCAAAAGGAAATCGAAAAGGCGGAGGCCGCGGTGAAGCAAACCAACAGATAAAGAAAAAGGGGCTTGAAAGCCCCTTTTTCTTTATCTGTCATTCTGTACTTGTTCGCTGGTCTTTCCGTAGCGCCGTTCGCGGGTCTGGAAATCGAGGATGATTTCGCGAAGGTCCTCTTTGCGGAAATCAGGCCACATGGTGGGCACAAAGAAGAGCTCGGTGTAGGCCAACTCCCACAAGAGAAAATTGCTGATGCGGAAATCGCCGCCCGTGCGTATGAGGATGTCCGGGTCGGGAATATCGCCGTGGTAGAGATGTTGTTGAACGCAGTCCGTATCGATTTGTTCGGGAGTGAGTTGCCCAGCTGCTGCCTTGCGGGCAATGGCGCGAGCCATGTCGGTGAGCTCCGCGCGACCGCTGTAGCTCAATGCGAGCACGACAGTCAGCCCTTTGTTTTGGGCAGTTTGGTTGATGGCATCTTGCAATTCCTTTTGACAGGATGCGGGCAAATCCTCTATGCGGCCCGTCATCATCAGGCGGACTTGGTTCTTGTTCAATCGTTCCAATTCGTTACGGATGGACTGTACCAGCAGGGCCATCAGCATTTCAACTTCTTCCTTGGGACGATTCCAGTTCTCAGTGGAAAAAGCATAAAGGGTAAGATATTGGATGCCCATTTCCCCAGCGCCTTCGATGACGCTGCGTACGGCTTCCACGCCGTTTTTATGGCCAAATGTACGCTCGTGGCCATGTTGCTGTGCCCAACGTCCGTTGCCGTCCATGATGATGGCGATGTGTTTGGGCATTTTTTCTTTATTCAGAACCCGCTCGTTAATCATAATTCCAAAATTTTAACCTGAAACCTGAAACTTGAAACCTGAAACTCTTAGTGCAGAGGTTTTCTCGGTTTCCTCAAATCGCAGGTGGTGGGTTCGTTGCCGAATTTCACCGTCAGGGTGATGCCTGCAAAAGAGTAGAGGTCTGTGGTGGTCATATTACCGCGTTGTGTGCCAGCTTCATTGAATGGAAGGTTGACGCCGGTTTCATCTACTAATTCCGGCGTTCTGTCGGCGAGGTCGGCAACGATGTTGCCACGTTGTTCGCGAAGAATATCGTTGTCAAAATAGACGCCTTTGACATCGTCCAAATAATCGGTAAACGTATAGCGGAAGCCCCATTCTGCGCCAATGGAGAAGTGGCGTCCGATGTTGAAGCGGAATCCGATACCGAAGGGGATGGCCACACTGGTAAGGGAGTATCTTTTGGGCGACTCATCCGTCATTTCCTGGCCTTCGGTGCCGAAACTCTGTAATTCGTACATGGTGCCGTTAGGATGTAGCGCTTGCGGGTCAAACGAAAACACTGTGATGCCCGCGAAAATATAGGGAGTGAAGTGGTTTTTCTGCGGGGTGTTGTACAACTTCAGGAAATTAAGTTCTGCTTCCACGGAAAATTCGGAAAGGGGAGAGGTGAAGCTGAGGTTTCGATTGGCATTCAGCGTGCCCATGTCGGCGGCGGAGAGTTTGCCGAACATAAAGTCGGCTTTCAAAGCCCATCGTGGCGATAAGTTATAGCGGTACATGAACCCGCCGGCGAGGTGGGAGTATTTGAACAATCCTGTCTGGTTGAGGTCGCCAAGATAAAATGTGGTGCCCACCATGGCGCCAAATTCTGAGCTCTGAGCGCGTGCAGCGGGCATGAGCAGCTGGAAAAACAGGAAGAATGTGCAAAAGGAGAGTATAACTTTCCGCATGGCTTTGATGTTTAGGTGAATCCGGAAAGACCGGCAAAATCAATTTTATTGTTTGTAAAAACGGTGAAAACGCAAGGTCCACGTCTATAAAACGCGGCAAAAATAAAAAAATTACATTAATATGGGTGATGGATTGAAAAAAGTGTATTTTTGCGCCCCTCAAAAAATTATAAATAAAGTCATTAGAACATTTTAAAAGAAAGGAGCCTTGAACATTACACCGAACGCAGGCAAGCCGCACAGACCGATGGGTGCGCGCCCGAAGAAAGAAGCCCAACACCGAATCAATGAGTACATTACGGCACAGACCGTCCGCGTGGTTGGCGAAAATTTTGAACCCAAAATCGTTTCCTTACGTGAAGCATTGGCTATTGCAGACCAATACGAATTAGACCTCGTGGAAATCTCCCCGCAGGCCAATCCTCCTGTCTGTAAAGTGATGGATTACCAAAAATATCTTTACGAGCAGAAGAAAAAAGCCAAGGAAATCAAAGCCAATAGCGCGAAAACACAGGTGAAGGAAATACACATGGGACCGCAAACCGATGATCACGACTTCAACTTTAAGTGCAATCACGCCATCAAGTTCTTACAGGATGGATACAAGGTGAAACTTCAAGTGACCTTCCGTGGACGTGCCATCATCTATAAAGACCAAGGTGAACTGCTGTTGCTCAAATTCGCACAGTGCCTCGAAGAAGTAGGCAAGGTTGACCAACTTCCCACCCTCCTTGGCAAAAATATGACGATGATGATAAGCCCCAAGTCTCAGAAAAAATAAAAAAACGACAAACTCTACATATAAACTTTAAAAACTTAAAGAAATGCCAAAAATTAAATCTAAGTCCGCAGCCAAGAAGAGATTCACCGTCACTGGCTCCGGAAAAATCAAGAGACATCACGCTTACCATAGCCACATTCTCACCAAAAAATCCAATAAGAGAAAACGTAACTTGGGTTATAGCGCTATTGTCGAACACAATTTGGACCGCACTGTGAGACAAATGCTCGCACAATGCTAATAAATTAATTATTAACTTAAAAACAAATCTTCACGTTCAGCTATTCAAGTGTTTAACCATTAAACCGCTGACGGGAAATGAAAGGAATTAAATTATGCCAAGATCAGTAAATCATGTTGCTTCCAGAGCAAGAAGAAAAAAGATTTTGAAACGTACCCGTGGGTACTTCGGCAAACGTAAAAACGTTTGGACCGTTGCAGTCAATTCGTGGGAAAAGGGTCAACAGTACGCTTACCGCGATAGAAAAGCTAAAAAGAGAAACTTCAGAAGTTTGTGGATTACCCGTATCAATGCGGGTGCTCGCGAATATGGTATGTCCTATTCTGTCCTTATGGGCAGCTTAGCAAAGAAGGGCGTTGCTCTCAACCGCAAAGCTCTCGCCGACCTCGCGATGAATAATCCTGAGGCATTTAAAGCTATTGTTAACCTCGTTAAATAGTAGCACGGAATTTAAATTGATAATTTGAGTTTGTTGTATATTGCGGGCGACCTTCGGGCCGCCCGCATTGTTAAAACAGCGCCTCCATCGTCAGCTCGCTCTCGGCCACGCTGGAGTTCTTGCCAGGCAGAATCCCGTATGTGGTCACAAAAGTGTTGACCAACCCCTTTTTGCATTTGGCGGCTTCGCGGAAGAGGGCCGACCGCATACGGATTTTATTCGCATATTCAGCACTGATTGCGTATGGCTCCTGACTGAATTTCATTTCACAAAGATTGATGATTCGGTCGTCCCGGTCTATAAGCAGGTCTATTTGCGCATTCTCACTGCGCCAACTGCTGGCACTGGTCAGAACGCCGGCAATTCCCAAACCTTTCTTGATTTGCGGCAGATGTTGCAAACACACCAACTCGAAAGTCAGACCCTGCCACGCGACAACCTGTTGGGTGTGCATCAAATGTGTCCATCTGTTTTCGTCTTTTGACAAATCATTTTCCACGTATTTGAAATAGAAAAGCGTGTAAAAATCAGCCAAGCGGTAGATGACGTTTTTCACGGTTTTACCATAGTGGGCGTATGTTGTGACAAAGTCGCATTTGCAGAGGTTGGACAGCATCTTTGTAAGCGTACTTCCTTGAATATTGGTCATTTGCGCAATTTCAGTTCTCGTAAGCCCTCCCTTTTTGCTGTTAAGCGCCCTGACAATATTTATATAATGGTCCGCATTGGAAAATAAGGCATTATACAGCTCCGAAAACTCATCTCGCATAGCGGCATAAGGGGGAATTTTCAAAATCCGCAACCAAAACCCATATTTTTATACCACTTTTGGTTGGTTATGTTAAAAATCATCAACCAAAACTATTGTTTTTGGGTGGGTTTTGGTTGCAGATAGGAACCTTAATTGTAAATTGTCCATTGCCAACAGTCCTTTCGCCACGTTCCAGCGGAAAAGGACAAGTTTGTTTCATTTGGCGAACTGCAGGGTGACGGCAAACTTCAGCCACAGCACGAGCGTGGCGGCCCACTTGACAGCTTTGGATATGAGGCGCTTGAGGTATTTGCCTTTTGAAATCTGCAACGTGCGGTAGCGCTCGCTTACTCCAATGGAGTACGTAAGGCGGTTGAAATAATCTTGCGTCAATTTCTTTTCCGGGATGATGTGGTACAATATGGCGGTGGGCAGATAGAAGAAGCGGATGCCGATGGTGGTCATCTTGTCGAACAGGTCCTTCTCTTCCGCACTGATTAAACTGTTGCCCTTTCTGCCAAGCTCTACGTTAAAGAGGCCGATTTTATCGAACACCGCTTTGCGGTAGGCGGCGTTTCCGCTTCCGGGGAAGGCGTTCTTCGGGAACTCGCGCTCCTTGTCTCCAAGGTAGAGCTTGCCCGTGACGAGTTGCCGCGTATAATGCGACATCCAAGCGGGTTCTTCCGTTTCGTATTGCGGAATGATGGGACCGCCTGCGGCGGCGATGTCCGGATTCTTTTCAAAGAAAGTTGCGAATGTTTGCAGATACTCCTTGTTGACGAGCGCATCGTCATCAACGTAAACCAAGATGTCGCCTTTTGATTCCCGAATGCCCCGGTTGCGGGCATACGAAAGTCCTTGGTTTGTTTCCACGCAGTAGTTGAAGCGGATGTCCGAAAAATCCTGCCGAAAGCGTTTACATTCCGATTCCGTGTTATCCGTGCTGTTGTTGTTTACCAGCACGATTTCGTAATCCGTATGAGGATAATCATTTTTCGCGATGCTTTTCAGCACATTGTAGATGTACTTGGTCGCGGTTATAGGTGCGGAGGATGAGGGAGAGCATAAAATTATTATTAATAATCCTTATAAAACATTCGAGAAATTACAGTTTGCTTTAGAAGTGAAAAGCAAATATAGAGGCCAGTCTATCAAATTGTCGTGGGCACAGGGCGGCAGAAGCGAGAATCTCAGCATCTGTTGCGGCGCATATTTCTGGTTGTAAACTTTCAGACTTTTTGCTTGAACGTTTACCGTTGCTTTCACTTCAATGGGAATAACGTTGTTAGCGTTGGCAATGATGAAATCGACTTCGGCGCTATTGCCGGAAGTCCAATAGTAAATTTGATTGTTGTGCTTTGTACGCAGTTCCTGCAACACAAACTGTTCTGTGAAAGCCCCTTTAAATTCTTCAAACACGGCATTCCCGTTTACAATGGTTTGCGCTGACAATCCGCTCAGCACACGCAGCAGGCCTACATCTAAGGCGTAGATTTTAAAATCCGACAGATCTGAATAGGCCGACAGAGGAAGTGCCGGTTTTGTAATCCGGTGTACCGCAGTGATTAAGCCGGTGTCTTTCAGCCATAGAATGGCGTCTTCGTATTCCCGTGCACGGGCGCCTTCGCGCACAAGGCCATAGACGAACTTTTTGTTTTCTTTCGACAGTTGGGAAGGCAAACTGTTCCATACGTAGCGGATTTTTTCGACAATTCGCTTTTCAGCGTGTTTAGAAAAATCGTTCTGGTATGTTTGCAAAATGAAATACAGCACATCGTTCACAAGTTCCAAATCGTGCGTATCCAAATATTTTTGCACGGCTCCGGGCATTCCACCAATGATAAAGTAAAGTTTCAATGCCGACTCCAATTTTTCGCGATACGGATTGAGATTGGTATCAAATTGCACGTGGTGAAGGAATTGCACAAGCTGTTCGCTTTCGTAAACTATCAAAAACTCCTCGAAATCCATAGGATAAAGCGTAAGAAAATCGACTTTCCCCACGGGAAACGAAGTCCCTTTATGTAGTGCCACTCCCAACAGCGAACCCGCACAGCATATATCGTATTCGGGGGCTTCCTCTGAAAAATATTTGAGTGAAGTAAGCGCACGTGGGCATTCCTGTACCTCGTCAAAAATCAGCAGGCATTTTTGAGGATCAATCTTTCCTCTATGAAAGACTGACAACTGTTCAATAATCTTCTGCGGCGAAAGTTCCCCATCGAAAACAGCTGAAAGATGGGGTGTCCTTTCAAAATTCAAATAGCAGACATCCTCGTAATACTCTTTGCCAAATTCTTTCAGGAGCCACGTCTTTCCTACCTGTCGTGCGCCTTGCAGAATGAGCGGATTATGTTTCGCACGCAACTTCCACTGTACCAATTCTTTGATAAGTTTCCGATACATAATCTAAATTTTCAGACCGCAAAAATACAAAAAAATACACTTATCGTATGAAATACGTGAAAATTTTCACATTTTTTATATGACAATTGTGAAGTGTAACATGATTTGCAGTGACAAAGCGTTTCTTGTTGGTTTTGTAAAAACACTAAAATTTGAAATACACAGTTCCGAAATGAGCATTTCGGAACTGTAAAAACATGAATATACAGTAGCGAAAAACATATCTCATATTAGATATCACTTAATTATGAGACAGAACTCTTTATTCATTATTTTGCAATTTTTCCAACAATTGCTGTAATCCGACTATTTCCACGTTTTCTTTGATAGCATAACTTTCCTCGATGGGGTACACAACACGATATAGGTTTGCTCTAAAATATCGATGTAATGGCGTATGGTGGGAGCACTCAAATCCATTGCGTTGCCCAACTTGGCAGTGTTGAGCATACTTCCGTGCTCGTGTGCCAGCAAGGTCAATAAACGCATCATCGTAGGAGCCGCAATTTGGTTTCTGAGGTTTGCTGCAACAATTCGCGAGAAGCCGAACCTAAGAGGACAAAACGGCCGGGGCGGCGCGAACGATCAATCTCTACCCGCAGATATTCAAACAAGTCGGGCATCAATTGCACCTCATCCAAACAGACAATTTGGTTTTCATTATTCTTGAAACACGATAATTTTCGGCACGCGTAATGATTTTTTGGTATTCGGCTTTGGGAAGAGTATATTCAGCTTTAGAAAATTTAATTTCACTGATTGCCTGAAATTATCCTTCAATCGCTTGACGGTTTCGGGAAAAGTATTAGTTTCTGGCGGAATCTCCTTTTTTTTTGTAGATTCCGCTCTCATCTTGATGTTTTTATTATTTTTGCACCTGAAAATTTATCCGCTATGATTATAGGAAGAAAGTATGAGCAGCAACGCCTAAAAGAAGCATTCGCATCTGAAGAGTCTGAATTCGTCGCAGTTTATGGACGGCGTAGGGTTGGAAAGACATTTCTTGTTAGAGAAACTTTCCAATATGATTTAACATTCCAGCATAGTGGATTGGCGCAATCAGACAAAAAACAGCAATTGAAAGCGTGGACCATTTCGTTGAAAAATCACGGTTTGCAAGTGAAACGAATACCTTCCAATTGGATTGATGCCTTTGAGTTACTGAAGGAACTAATCAATCGCTCAAGGGAAAAGAAAAAAATTGTTTTCATTGACGAATTGCCGTGGGTGGACACGCATGCTTCCGGTCTCATCCCTGCTTTGGAACATTTTTGGAACAGTTGGGCTTCGGCTCGCAATGATGTGCTTCTCATTGTTTGCGGCAGTGCCACATCGTGGATTATCAATAAAATACTCAAAAACAAGGGGGGACTGCACAATCGCATCAGTTACAAAATTGCGTTGCGGCCATTCTCACTAAGAGAATGCGAACAATATATGAGAAGTAGGGGCATACGCCTGACACGCAAACAGTTGACAGAAGGTTATATGCTGATGGGAGGAATCCCTTTTTATTGGAAATCCATGCAGAAAGGTTTGAGTTTAGCACAAAATATCGACCAAATATTTTTTTCTCCGGAAGGTGAATTGTATGAAGAGTTTGACGCCTTATATGCTTCGTTGTTCCGACATCCGGCTGATTATATTAAGGTTGTGGAACTATTGGCCAATAAACGAAAGGGATTGACACGCAATGCTTTGATTACTAATGGGAAATTCATTGACAATGGCAATTTCGGTCAGATTTTGAAGGACTTGGAAAGCTGTGGATTTATTAGGAGTTACCACTCTTATGGCAAGGTGAAAAAAGAAACTCTCTATCAACTCATAGACCCATTTACCATTTTTTACTATGAATTTATTCGGGAGAACAGTCACAACGACACTAAGTATTGGACGCATAGTTTGAATACGCCGACCTACACAACCTGGTGCGGGTTGAGTTTTGAAAGGGTGTGTCTGCTTCATATCGAACAAATAAAGCGAGTATTGGGCATATCTGGCATTATTTCCAACGTATGCTCTTGGCAATCATCGAGTAATGTGCCAGGTGCCCAAATTGATTTGCTTATAGATCGTGAGGATGGTGTAATCGATTTATGCGAAATGAAGTACACGACCCTTCCTTGGAATATGGAGGAGAAGGATTGGAACGCACAGCTTCAAAAAGCGGATGTTTTGGTGAGAGAGGCGAAAATCTCGAAAGCAATACACCACGTATTGATAAGTGCCAATGGCGCAACCCAAAATCCTTATAGCTCTGAATTTCAGAATATAATCACGTTAGATGATCTGTTCGTGGAATAAACTTGACCGACAAACATGTCGGTGCTGTTATTGTTCACCAGCACGATTTAGTAATCCGTCTGAGGATAATCGTTTTCCGCAATGCTTTTCAGCGCGTTGCAGATGTACTGGTCGCGGTGGTGGGTGCGGAGGATGAAGAAAGTAATATTAAGCGTAAAACTTTGATTTACATTTATCAATTTATCCCCGCCGTTTCCAACATTTGTTTTACGCGAGAAAGGAAGGTGTTACCCTTTAGAAATCACTGTCGGAATTTGTAAAAACGATTTCTTCATTTAGGTTAACTATGTGTTTTATACAAATTTCTTACAATAAGTGTGACAAAATTACAAATTTCTGCGATTAAGAATACAAATTTTACAAATTTTCGCGATTAATATTACTCCACCACTTCCCAACTCATCCTACCTCCAATTTCCAAATCGCGGCTCACATTCTTTCCCAAAATTTCTAGCAAATACTTTGGGTGCAAGCCAAAGCCCGGGTAGGAACGGTTTAAAGGGCAAAGTTCTCGGATTTTCAATCTTCCGACCTCACGTTGTAGATGTACTTGTCGCGGTTGTGGGGGCGGAGGATGAGGGAGGGCATTATGAATTCATTATATGTTGATAATAGGTGCCGCCGACTTGACATTTAGAGGCATCTTTAAATTTATACGTAAGTTTGTGTGCAAATGATTTTTTACAAATATGCTGAAAACAATTGTCATTAAATTGCTCAAACAATTTGGCTTGCACATAATGCACATCTACATTATTCCAATAGGGCATCTCTTGCTATGTGTTCCAATTCTTTTTTAAATATGACGGAAAACGGATGTACGTTTAGTCCTTCCCACAAGTCGATAATCCTTTTGAATTAAAAATTGGTATATTTGATCTTTGCTCAAATCATTTAAAGATTCATCGCATTCAACAAGAATGAATTCTGGTATATATTTATCCCAATTATTAGACAGAAGCACTTGATAATCTAATCTTTCAACATCGATTGTCAAGAAATCTATTTTTGTATTAATGGGCAAATATTTGTCTAATATATCACTTAATGGGTGTGTTTTAATTTCCATCGTATTAATTAGATGCAGTTCCCCATTATATAAACCGTCTCTTTCTTTTGCCATTTTTGAATCAAAAGTATTCCAATTTCCCTTATTAAAAACATAGAAAGTTAAAGTCTCTCCATTGCCTATTCCGTAATTAAGGTTAATGTCTCTTTTGCGAACTTTTAAAAAACTTTTGAAAAGATCCGGAGTTGGTTCAATGTTAATACCTCTCCATCCTATTCTGTAGAAATATGCGGTGTTGGAAATACTATAAGGATGGTGAGCACCAACATCAACAAAAAAACCTTTATAATTATGATTCCTTTCATAAAAAGAGGCTAATAAAATATCTTCTCCATCTTGTGAATAAGATAGTCTTGCATTACCAATAGATGGAAAGATTTTTCTTAGAACCGGCCAAATAATTTTATCATTTAGCATACTTAATAAATTTTATTGTTTATAATTTCATAAGAGATACGTCTATGTAATGAGTTTTAATTATTTCAGCCAATCGCATTCCAATACTCTGGCAACGATTTTATCCATATCATAATACTTGTATTCTCCCAATCTACCGCCAAACAGCACAGTTGTCTCTTTCTCTGCCAATTGTTGGTATTGGGCTGCTAACAGGTTGTTGCGGTCGTCGTTGATAGGATAGTACGGTTCCGCACCAACCACCCAATTCTCTGGATATTCGTATGTCACAACTGTGTCGGGTTGCTTGCCGAACTCAAAATGCTTGTGCTCAATGATGCGAGTAAACGGTTCGTCGGCAGAAGTGTAGTTGATGACTGCATTGCCCTGAAAATTCTCGACCCCCTCTTTCAGCTGATGATCGAAACGCAACGAACGGAAATCCAAATTCCCATAACAAAAATCGAAATAAGCATCGATAGGCCCCGTATAGACGATTCGTTCCGCCAACTCAGACAATTCCGCGCGGTTGGCAAGAAAATCCGTATTTAATCTAACCTCAACACCTTCCAACAATTTTTCAAATATGGGAGTGTAACCGCCAATGGGAATTCCCTGATGTGGGTCGTTGAAGTAGTTGTTGTCGAATATGAAACGAAACGGCAAACGGCGAATGACAAAAGCCGGTATCTCGATTGCCTTCATTCCCCACTGCTTCTCCGAATAACCTTTCACCAATTTTTCGTAAATGTCACGACCGGCCAATTTGAGGGCCTGCTCCTCCAAATTAGCTGGCTCTGCCACATCCGCATATTCGGCCTGCTGCTCGGCAATGCGCGCTTTGGCCTCCTGCGGGGTACGTACATCTGGCCAAAGTTTGCAGAAAGTGTTCATGTTGAACGGCAGATTGTACAACTCTCCTCTATAATTTGCGACAGGTGAGTTGACATAGTGATTGAACGTGCAAAATCGGTTCATATAAGCCCACACTTTCTCGTTGGAAGTATGGAAGATATGAGCGCCATAGTGATGCACGTTGATTCCGTTGACAGATTGGGTATAGCAGTTTCCGCCAATGTGTCCACGTTTTTCAACTACAAGGCATTTCTTGCCTTGATTGGTTGCCTCGCGAGCGAAGATACTGCCGAAAAGTCCGGCACCAACGATAAGATAATCGTATTGTTTCATAATATTAGCTTCTACAGATTTTTACATATAACCACTTTACAACCACATCCACGAAATGATTGAACTTTTCAAACCATAAAGGCCAACGTTTGTGGTGCTTGTGCCAGTATTTGATGTATTCGAGCCGCAAGATTTTATTCTCCGGATAGAGTTTGGGATGCAGGTCGTTGCGCTGGCATTCGGCAGACAACTTGGCCTCCACTTCTGAAAAATAGTTGGCATCAAAATCCTTACGCGGCATATCCAGCAGGAAGAGTTTGTAGGTCAGGCGATAGCGGTTTTCCATATACTGCTTCAAGAATGTTCTTTTGGCAGGAGATACTTCATCGAGGTGTTTCTCATAGTAGGAGACCAAACTGTCGGATATTTTCAACAGTTGGGGTATGCTCTTCATGATTACAACGGGATCCATTGTCTGTCCGTCTCTATCGAGATTATATTGGTAGAGATTGATATCGTAGAAGATGACGGTGTCGGCCTTATAGACGGGGAAGTTGGCCCATTCGGTATCGGTGTAGGAGATACCTTCTGTTTGTCGATAATCCATATCGCGCAGCAACTGCGTACGATAGGTGATGGCGTGCATCAGGAAAAAGCGGATATAGCCATCAGGCAGGATGTCGTCCAAATGGTAGAGTTTCCCATACTTGTAGGGCTCTTTACCCAATGTGTTATAGCGAATAACTTCTTTCACCGTAGGTCCGATTTGAGAGAAGTGAGTTATAGCCATATCCACATCTACGGAGCGGATATTGTCCAGGAATTTGTCCAAAGCGGCGGTATCGAACCAGTCGTCAGAATCTAACACTTTGACATACTTGCCTTGGGCAACCGGCAGGGCGGCATTGATGGTGGAACCGTAATTGCCGTTGGGCTTATCAATTACGGTAACCGTATTTTGGAAACGGGATTCGTAATCTCGAGCCACTTCGAGAGAGTTGTCCTTGCTGCCGTCGTTCACCACGATGGCTTCTATCTCATCGGCGTGCTGCGCGCTTACCAAAGAATTGAGACAGCGCGGCAAAAGCGCAGCCATATTATAGGTCGGAATGATAATGGAAAGTAGTTTGGTCATTGTATTGTTGGTTATATTTTATTATCTAAATTATCGTTTTACCAAACGATAGGCTTTTCTAATCAGATTCATGGTTTTCACAAAAACAGTCCTTGTCTGCGTGATTTTGCAACATAAATAGGGGATGCGGTACTTCCAAAAATGGAGATGCCGAATGGATGGGACAAAGTCATTAAAGCCCTTCACGTGGGCATCAATGTATTGATTTTGTTCAGCAGTATAGCGAGAACGCGCTAACGAACACAAGCAGGCATCCACTCTTGCATAATACAAATCATATATACCCTCGACAAGGGAGTATCTTTCCTTGATTAGTTTTTGCATTTCAATAATGATGTCCGAGTATATTTGTGCCGACTCGTCAGTACCGGGTTTGTCCCAAAGTTTTGTCATAGTGGAATTTTCCCGAATGTAATAATAAAGTGTAATATGAGAAGAGAAAGCTATTTTATGTGCTAATGTGCAAACATGGAAATCAAAGATAGAATCTTCCATAATCCTATGAATGCAATGAATTTTATTATCTTGGAGAAAATCCAAACGGAACAACTTATTCCATAATTCTAAATGCGGTTTGGCAATGTGGTTTGAATAGACAAACACACCTGCCGCATCATGCTCTATCACAATATCCTGATATGCGTCCCGAATAAAACTTTCACCTTCTTCATAAACTTGTTCAACAGACCCATAAACACAATCACACTGATTTTTTTCAGCAATAGCATATAGAGTAGATAAACAGTCATTAGATATCCAGTCGTCACTATCCAGAAAGAACAGATATTTTCCTTTGGCATTTTGTATAGCTGTATTTTTAGCTGGGCCATTGCCTTTATTGTGTTCATGTTCTACAATTCGTACTATGCCACCTCTCTTATGAGTAGAAACCACTTCCTGAACAATTTGCATACTCGAATCCTGTCCCTTGTCATTAATAATCAAAATTTCATAGGGCAATTTGAAATCCTGATCCAAGGCGGACCTTAGAGATTTCTCCACATATTTTTCAACATTATAAACTGGGAAAGCTATGGTAATTTGAATGCTGTAAGTCATTTTACAGGAGTGTATTAGTTCTTTATTTTTTTTATGTGTTGTCTATACCAGTATTTGCCCTTTATCATCAGTTCTGCTGCATGATAGTTGATGTGAAATGCTGTCCAAAGAATGAATCGGTAATGAAAAGGAATATTTTTGAATGAAAAGGGAGATACATTTTTTATGTGAGAAAATGTACTATAGAAATCTTTTGGTGTATAGGCGTTGATCCTTAATGCCATAAAAGCAGTTTGCCCCTCAATTCCTAAAGCATTATCTTCTATTAACGGTATCTTTCTATATTTCCTCACCAATTTGAAATAACGCACTCGTTGAGAGAGCATTTCTGTAGTTATAGTACGAGTATAGGAAATATCATTGGAAAACAAATCATAATGATAGGCCGTATTGGGACAATAGGCTACTTTGATGTTATTGTTTAACAATTGAATATTGAAAATGGTATCTTCTCCATAATTAATACCTTCTTCATAGTTGAGCCCATATTGTTGCCAACAAGCTGTTCTAATCAATTTGTTCCAAGAACAGGGAACCAGATAATTGGAATAAGAGAAGAAACTTGCAATAATGCTCTGTGCTTCCAAAGACACCGGCTTTTGTTCAATATAATTGTTATGGTCATCAACCTCAATATAATCGCAAATCGTCATATCAGCCTGTTCTTTTTCCGCAGTCAGATAGAGTTTCTCCAACATATCCAATTCTAACCAATCATCAGAATCTGCCTGAATGGTATATAGCCCCGTAACCTGCAGCATCCCAAAATGCCGCGTGCTGCCCACTCCGCTGTTGGTGCGATGAAAAACCCGTATTCTTTCATCCTGTTGGGCATAGTTGTCACACAATTGACCGGAATTGTCGGTACTGCCATCATCTATAAGTATAATTTCTATGTCGTGAAGCGTTTGGTTGATTAAACTATCAACACAACGATGCAGGTACTTTTCTGCGTTATAAACGGGAACTATGATGGAAACGAGAGGATTATTCATGATTGATTTTTAGTATAAACTCAATGCTTGGTTAAGAAATGTTATAGAAGACGTTGTGGCAGAATTTAACTTGCTCGGTACTTCTGAATATGCTATTGGAAGCCTGTGAAAATTTTCAATGTTTGTTTCATCCACATCTCTATTTGTTATTTCCACTTGTTTTAAAATATTGTTAATGCGAGCATCAGATGCTGATTTTATTGTATAGAATTCCTTTTCATACAAGATTGAAAACAGAACTAAATGAAAAGAACATCCACATACATATTCAGCATGCTTAATAAGATTCAAAAATTCTTTGGGTCCTACAGAGAAATACTCAATAATGGTATTAGAACGAAATTTCTTAGGAAATTTTTGAGTTACAATTAATTTAAATCCACATAATTCTGCCATTTGAACAGCTATTTTCAAATAGGTAATATCCCAATAATTGGCTGGTGCGTAATAGAAAACATATTTATCTTTTATCAAACGTTGCTGGTTTAATAAAAAATCATATTCTTCAGATGATAAAAGTAAAGTTGGATCCACACAATCTGTTATTTTATGTTGATGGACATAACTCTGTACATATTCAACAGATTCTTTTTCTCGAACAGAAATATTGTCATATTTAGAAATTAAAAATGCATAATCTCCAAT
>JAZUEE010000353.1:0-5381 GCA_045639985.1 Bacteroidales bacterium | reverse complement strand
GATTCTGTAATAATATTGAAGTGACCATCCTTGAGGGCAATGCCATCAGTGTGTTGGACAATGGCCGTGGTATCCCTACCGATATGCACGAAAAGGAACATCGCTCTGCTTTGGAAGTCGTGATGACCGTCCTCCACGCCGGCGGTAAGTTCAACAAGGATTCTTATAAGGTGTCCGGTGGTTTGCACGGCGTCGGCGTGTCCTGCGTGAACGCCCTTTCCAATCATCTGACTGCCGAGGTCTTCCGTGATGGCAAACATTTCAAACAGGAATACGAGAAAGGAAAACCTCTCTATCCCGTGAAGGTGGTCGGCGAAACCGATTACCGTGGTACAAAGGTGACATTCCAACCTGATGACACTATCTTCTACGAAACGGTGTATGATTACAATGTGCTTTCCGACCGCTTGAAGGAACTGGCCTATCTGAATAAAGGCATTACCTTGTCTATTACGGATATGCGTTCCACCGACGAGAACGGCGAACACCCACATAATACCTATCATTCCGAAAATGGTCTGCGCGACTACATCGCCTATCTTGATGAAGGCAAAACCAAAATTACCTCCAAACCGATTTATATTGAGGGTGAAAAACAAGGCGTGCCTGTTGAGGTCGCTATGCAGTACAACAACTCCTTTAATGAGGTTATCCATTCTTATGTCAACAATATCAATACGATAGAAGGCGGTACGCACCTCGCTGGCTTCAGACGTGCGTTGACTCGTACGCTGAAGAAGTATGCGGATGACAATAAGATGTTAGACAAACTCGCTAAGGATAAAATTGAAATCTCTGGCGAAGACTTCCGCGAGGGTATTACTGCCATCGTTTCCGTGAAGGTTGCTGAACCTCAGTTCGAAGGTCAGACAAAGACGAAACTCGGTAACAATGAAGTCGCTGGTATCGTTGATCAGATGGTGGGCGAAATGCTGACCAACTATTTGGAGGAGAATCCTAAAGATGCTAAAGACATTGTTGATAAGGTGGTGTTGGCAGCACAGGCCCGTCATGCGGCCCGCAAAGCCCGTGAGAGCGTTCAACGCAAAAACGTGTTCAGCGGCTCTGGCCTTCCTGGAAAACTTTCCGACTGTTCTTCTAAAGATGCCTCCAAGTGCGAGCTTTTCCTCGTTGAGGGTGATTCCGCTGGCGGTACGGCTAAACAAGGTCGTGATAGCCACTTTCAGGCAATTCTTCCGTTGCGTGGTAAAATTCTGAATGTGGAAAAAGCTATGCAACACCGCATCTTTGAGAGCGAAGAAATCAAGAATATCTATACCGCTCTCGGCGTTACTATCGGTACCGAAGAAGACAGCAAAGCATTGAATATTTCCAAATTGCGTTATCACAAGGTTATCATTATGACCGATGCCGATGTCGATGGTAGCCACATCGCCGCTTTGATTCTGACGTTCTTCTTCCGCTATATGCGCGAACTGATTGAACAAGGTCACGTCTATATCGCCACCCCGCCGTTGTATTTGATTAAGAAGGGTAAATATCAAAGATATGCCTGGTCAGAAGAACAACGCGCACAATTCACCGCAGAAGCCGCTGGCGATAATGAGGATGCTAAAGTCCACGTACAACGCTACAAAGGTTTGGGCGAAATGAACGAGGAACAACTTTGGGGAACGACAATGGATCCCGAACATCGTACATTGCGTCAAATTACCATTGAAAATGCTGCAGAGGCCGATCGCGTGTTCTCTATGTTGATGGGTGATGAAGTGCCTCCACGTCGCGAATTTATTGAACAAAATGCCACCTATGCAAACATCGATGCCTAATTCCGAAGAAGAAGTGAAAACACCTCCCACAACCGAAAATCCTCAAAAAGAGGAAGTCGTCCATGATAGTGAGGAAGTGCTTTCCGCTAAAGCAACTGCTGTGGAACATCCGGTTGCCGAAGAAAAACAGCCCGTTTTGGAAGATGTCATTTCTTTCCAAAATGTAGATATCTATCAACGCAAATTGATGGTGCTGTCGAAAATCTCCTTTACCATCAAACCAGGAGAATTTGTCTATCTGATTGGTAAAACCGGCTCTGGTAAGTCTTCCATTTTGAAAACTTTGATTGCCGAAATCAGACCTCAAGGCGAAAAGGCCACCATGATTGGTTATGATTTGCTTACTATGAAGTCCAAACAGATTCCGGATCTTCGTAAGAAAATCGGAGTGGTTTTCCAAGATTATCAATTGCTGAATGATAAAACCGTCATCGAAAATTTGATGTTCGTATTGCGCGCCACCCGTTGGAAAGACAAACAGGCCATGCTCAATCGTTGCGAAGAGGTGCTGTCTTTAGTTGGCTTGGAAACGAAGGATTTCAAACTCCCATCCCAACTCTCAGGTGGAGAACAGCAGCGTGTCTGCATTGCACGCGCGTTGCTTAATAATCCGGATTTGATCTTGGCGGATGAACCTACTGGAAACCTTGATCCGATTACGGCAGAGGAGATTTTCCAGGTCTTCCATAATATCAACAAGGCCGGAACTACCATCCTGATGGCTACGCATAACTTCTCGCTTATCAATAAGTTCCCGTCAAGAGCTTTGTGCATTGAGGATGGCAAAATTCTGGATTCGGGCATTTGATGAGAATGTAGATTCCTGTTTATAAAGAGAATAATAGTTGAAGTTTCAATTCAGTTTTGTGCGGCTTGTCAATTTCTGACAAGCCGCTACTTATTTTCTGACGGTCGATATAGTAGGTCTGTGACAGTCGTAGCCATAGACTGAAAAATCGATACTTGTATCGTAATACTAAGTATCCACGAACGCCTTTGTAATAGTACGAACCGATGGTGAACGCATAATAGACATCATCCTCGTAGGCATATTGCCGTTCGTCATAACTGTCGGTGTCGAAATAGGCCACACGCGAGTGAATGGATAATCCGATCCTTTTCATTTCAAAAGCAGCATCTTGATAGAGAAGAACTCCCCATTTGTTTTTGCCTGTAGAAATATCGTGGTTGAGTTGTCCGTCAATTTCGGTTTTCAAGGTCAGAAAATCGTATGGCGTATTATGCCATTGTATTCTGATTTTATGACGTTGTGTTTCCGCAATTTCTTTATAATAGTCGTTGTTGTTCGCATTTTGTGATTTGCTGCGAAAAGAATATTTGCAAAGCAACTTGCTATATCTGCTGATGTTGTATTGTGCCGACAAACCAGCATCCATTCCAACAACCGGCGCATCGGTGCGGTAACTCAGCCAGGTGAGCCGGTAATAGTCGGCGTAGAACATGATTTCAAGGTTGCGGCTCGCAATCAAAGCGGTTGTCAAGTATAGACCTACTTCACCGCTATTGCCCGATTTTGTGCCGAATGCATGCCCTAACGGTGAACTGTAATCTTTATCGTAGAAACGGAATACGGTGGCTAATTTCAAAATTGGGGAAAGGTTGATCAGTGCGGATTGCAAAATCCCCAGATGACCATTCTCGTTGAAGGCAAGTTCTCCCCAAAGCAGATGCTTCCGAACGATTACTTGATAATCTGTTCCAATATTCCATCCGATGGGGATAAGAGAACGTCTGACTTTATCAGCAAAATTTTGCGAAGAGGTGTCCGTAGATGTATAGCAGGCAAAGCGAATGCCGATTTTGAAAAGGGCCCTGCGGTAGGAAAGATCACCACCGAAAGTGTTGTTTGTACTCCCAAAGGTGCGACCACCGAAAAGAGTGCCTGACCAGTGGCTCTTTCCGAGTGTGACGGCACCTCCTCGTAAAAAGTCGCTCTCGTTTGTAGGTGCAATGGCGCGAATGCCTGTGCTGAATCGTCGAATATCGTCCGGTCCACTTCCTTTTCCCGATAACAACGAAGTTCCTAATACGAGCCCTTGCCCGAAGTTTATCCGATAATCTCCTATTACGGCGTTCTTTAGAATCCCGATGTCCTTTATGCTGATGGATCCAGAGTAGAAGTCGAAGCCGTATTTTTGTTTCCCTCGAAAGAATTGTTCTCCGGCATCTTTTTCTCCAGATAGTTTTATGAAAAATTTGTTTTGCGTGCTGAAATCGTATTTAAAACAAACATGACTCGGGTCTCCTGCATAATGCGTTGCGCGCGAAGTGTCGTATCCCGCTTGATGCTCAAGTATTTGGCCATATCGAACGAGTAACGTCTGTTTGCTCTTTTTAAAGAAATTCTTGAAAAAGGGTTGTCGCTCCGTTGTCATGATTACCTTAGCCAAGGCGGAGATTCGTTCCCTGTCAGATGGAGAAAAGCCATTGATGGCATCCAATTCATAAATGCTGGCCAACTGCCCGTAATTTTCAATGTATAATTGTAGCTGATAGTATTGATAATCTGAAAGATGCAATATCCTGACGGCGACATCGTATGATAAGTCATTTAGGTTTGGCTTGGTGTTTGTTAATTCGTGCAGTTCTTCCATCAATTCTTCAGAAATATACGAATCCTCGTCCGTGTTTTCCAAATTATCTATTTCATCTAAAAGAAAGTCCGTGCGAAACGTGCTGTCCGATTGAGCCAAACCGAGTGGCTTAAATAGTAATAGGTAGAATAGTAAGAATATAAGCGTCTTTTTCATTAGTGCTGTTGAGGTAGATTATAATAATATTGGATGCTGCTGCCCGGTGAAAAACTGATTTTGTAGAACCAGTCGCACTGAAAGATGCAGACAAGTCCTTTATATGGGATATGAATGCTCACCCCGCATTTCTGTAAAGTGCAGTTCAATGAAAGAATTAATGGCGGAGTGGGGTGGCAGAAAAGTTCCAATCCAATGTCCAATTCGCCAGGCAATTTTTTTTCAACGGATAACAGTGCCGAGAGTTTTTCATTGGGATGGTAAATTGCCTGTATGATAAAATCCATAGGAATGATTTCGCTCCCTGTGATGCTGTAGCGCATTCGGATTGGATTATAAAAGGCCAAGCCCAGATCAAGTTTTTTATTGACGCAATAAGCCATGGATATATCTATGGTGAAGGAATGCTGGCATGGATAATGGCTTGCGTGCCGCATAAGGTATATGGTCTGTAGGGCAACGGAAATTTTCTCCCCAAAAAGTCTTCCATATCCTATGTTTGCGGATAGTTCCCCATATTGTGAGTAGCCATAGTGTTGGATGCGATTTATAAAGACATTATTCCCGGTTACGATATTGAATAGGATTGATTTGTCCATGAGCTCCTTAGTACAATAATCATTGCGAAATGTCGCTTGTGTTAAGGACGATCCTGTTAAGGCGTAATAGGCCCCTATTTTATCACCATGGGTGGATAATAGTAAAGAATGTAGTTTCGTTTGGCAAAATCCGAGTTGCCAAAACAATGATAGTGCTAATATGAAAACAAATTTTTTCATGTTCGACGGATGCGGTAAAATTATGTATTATTTTTGAAAAA
>JAZUEE010000352.1:0-2359 GCA_045639985.1 Bacteroidales bacterium | reverse complement strand
TATTTTCGCCGCCTTAAAACGAGGCCGCAATCATGTCCTGTCTCGATTCCTCTTCTTCCGGCGAAATCACCTCATCTGTGGAAAACATTTCCAATGTGTTTACACAGTACACGGAAATCCCGTCATCGGGTTTCAACTGTTTGTTCAAGGCACAGCGTTACGGCAAGTGGTTCGTGCTCAAAGGACTGCGTCCAGAGCACCAGAACAATGCCCTCTATCGGGGACTGCTGACCAAGGAATTCGAATTGGGCATCCAGATGGACCATCCCAATATCGCGCGCACCTATAGTTTCGAAACCGACCCGGTGGCAGGTCCCAGCATCGTAATGGAATATGTGGACGGCATCACGCTCAAGGAGTTTCTACAAGCAAAACCCTCACTGCTCACGCGCAACGCCATCGCCGACCAACTGCTACACGCAATGGCCTATTACCACGGCAAACAGATTATCCACCGCGACCTCAAGCCCGACAACATCCTCATCACACACAACGGACACAATGTCAAAATCATAGACTTCGGATTGGCCGACAGCGACACCTTTGCCGTGCTCAAGCAGCCGGCCGGTTCGCCCAAATACATGGCCCCCGAGCAAATCAAGGGGGATGTGAAAATTGACGCACGCGCCGACCTATACTCCTTTGCGAAGATTTTAAAGCAAGTCATTCCCACACATTATGGGAAATGGAATCACGTGATATCTTTGTGCGAAAACGAAGATAGAGACAAACGCCTTGCTGACGCAAACGCAGTTGTAGAAAGACTCAAACTTCACAAAATCAAAACGATTGTACTTGTTTGCACGATTCTTACACTATTGCTTGCCATTGTTCTGTTCTTTTTGATTCGGAAGCCATTTTCTGCTAAAACAGACCACACAAGTCCTGTTATTTCAGAAAAAGTCATTGATACTGCCGAACCGGAAGAGAGCAGGCCAAAGGAAGTTGTAGAAACTCGAGAAGCCCTGTCTCCAACAACTAAAACCGAAACGGAACTTTCCCCAGCCGCACTCCAGCAAATCGAGAAGTGCATTGACACCATTTACAAACCCTTCTGGGATGCCTACTTTGCAACAGATGACAAACGAATTGGTCAAGCTGCCTATGCGCACAAAGTACCCACAAACGACACTTATTACGAACGTCAGAAGAGCATTTTGAAAGATGTAAAACGAAAGTATCCGCAGTTTTCCACTATGGATCAAAAGTTAGAAGATGCCTATAACCGCATCTACTACAACAAGATGAAAGAAGTATCGGACTCTATTAGGAATGCCTTGAGGTAACGAAAATACCAAAAAGGGTGCCGCGCATTCGCACAGCACCCTTATCCAATATCTATCCATATCTGGATTATCGTTTTCTAATACATCTCACACTGAAGCCCATTCCTTTGTTCTGTTCCTGATTGAGCAGTTCGGGACAGTAGTGGGTGATGACAGAGCACTTTCCGCGACTGACGGACGCTCCCGCATCTGAAGTCCAGAAGTAGGCTTCACCCAACAGATTCATATATCGCCCTATTGCGTTATCATAGTAGCCGGCTGCACGGGCACCAAATCCCACATTGGGAGTTGAACCAGCTGCTCCAGGCAGCCAATACTGGGTAACGTCATCCTTGAGCATATCCGTCATATTGCCGGCAGCCTCGAATAACGTGAGATACTCATCTGCCGTAGGCACAGCCCAGCCAACCGGACAGATTCCCTGTACGTATGAGTTGCCTTGATTGTCGTATGAGACTGTTGGAACGGCGGTGTCATTGCCTTCTGGCACACGAATAGCCGCATACCAGCTGTACAGTTTGCCATACTCGCCTTCCAGGGAATCGTCCATATTATAGTAAGTGTAGGACGGTACCAACTCGCCGTCCGCATAGCGTGTGCTGCGAAGGTTCTGGGCAGTCCAGCATTGGCAGCCGACACGTACCACGTCGTACTCTTCTTGTTCGAAGTCCTTCACTGTGCCCTCGCAAGGCGGGAAGTTGACTGTCACGTTCTGCGCACATTGCAAGGTCCGGTTGTAGCGATCAACGGCAGTCCAAGTGATGGTATGCGTACCAACTGTGAAATAGTTGTCGGCGGGAGCATCATTCGTCAAACGGATGCGCAGACCCGTGGTGTCGCCGTCAAAGAGCACTTCGCCAAGTTCGAGGATTCTTCCGCATTCGTTATAATCAAGCACCACACTGATTTCTTCCGGGCAGCTGATTTCAATCACGGCAGGAAGCATAAGCGTTAGAGTTCCCTCAGCATAGGTAATGTTATAATTGTTCGTCACATCCTCATCGCCACGTTTGATTACGGCACCAGACGGGACATTGGCCACCGTACCCAATTCCGAAATCTCACCCGTCACA
>JAZUEE010000351.1:0-2493 GCA_045639985.1 Bacteroidales bacterium | reverse complement strand
AGAGGCTGTTAACGTAACATACTCGCCACGACAAACTTCAACCGCATCCGCATCCTCATCCAAAGTCACTTCATCAATACCCTTTTGACCAGACAAACAGATATTGTCCAAGTAAAGATTGCAATTAGTAGATAAAACCGCAACAGAAGCCCCATTAAAGGTGAATTTCAGCCAAATATTCTCTTGATTAAACATAGCTTCTGGAAAATCTACAATATCAATAGAACCAGTAGCGTTCATATCCATAGAGAGTTGTCCTTTGGCTGTTTGCCATTCACCACTTTCAGAGAGTTTATATTCCAATGTCACTTGATTCAAAGACATATCATTAGTGTTTTCAACTGACGTTGTCTTATAATCAAAATGCAGTTTCAGCAATCCATATTCTTTTGTGGAAGTCTTCATTATTATGCTACTGCCATTATTTGGCGTTGTACTACGTGCTGTTGCAGTTCCACCTCTACGGCTTGGTAACGACAAGGCTCTGCCACTCTTATTACAAAGAGCATCAGCATTGTTAATATTATTACCCTCCTCACTTCTTGAAACTTCAGCATTATGCCATACATCCTCACTCCATTCATTTTCATTATATGTTATAACGGAGCCTGTTGCGACGCCGTTTTCACAATCGGCAGGGATAGTAGTACCAGACCAACTATCAAATTTTGACCAGCCTGCCAAAAGCGTTTGTTCTTCCTCATAACCAAATTGATTCCAACCCATCAAAGAGCAGATTACGGTTGTATTGCTATCGCAGCCCAAAGACGTTTGCTTTTCTACAACTTTTGTTCCAGGAGCGTCAAAGGTTACATCCAAGTCAGCAAATGTTGCTGGAAATTCGCAGGCAGATACTTTCACTACATTATTGTAGGTGGAATTCACCTGGAATTTGCACGGGAATTGCGTTGGTTGTGAGCAATCGCCTTCATTTGTGCCATCTTGCAATTTCACGGTAAATTCGAAAACTCCGGCTTCGGTAGGTTCACCGCTAATGGAATAGGTTTGGGCGTTGGTATCAATCACGGCCTTAACGCCAGCAGGAAGTGTACCCGTATATTCGGGATAGGCATTGCCGTCAAATTTGAATTTGATAGGGGTCAGGGCTGTATATTGGCAAATTTCCTGTTCTAATGTGCTGCTTTCCGATGTTTGTGCGATATGTGCCGTATATCTCACCACCACAGTATCAGGAATGCGGGCACTGGTGCATGAGCCTTCAAGAGCGCCTCTTTGTGCCACGTAATAGACAAAAGTACCTTCATTTTTGCGAGAAACTTGTGGAGCAATAGCTACTCCCCCATCGCTGTCAGCATCAGCGTACCAAATCAATATGTTACCCTCGGCAGGTGTTGCATCCACAGTATGCTTCAATTCCGGATCTGGACAGATTTCCTGTTTGGAGACAGTAGGCGGATCGAGTTTGGTAATAGTAACATAGGCATATTCGAAATTTTGATACGTAGCATTACAACCCAAGATATTGGAAGCACTGGGCTGATACATCAAAGAACCCGTTCTTGTAAAATTATGAGCTTGAACTGTATCTTTGTAAGTAGAAAAACTATAGGTCGCTTCTGAACCAAGATCCACAGGATTGTACATTTCATCCAAAATCAACCATCTATAAGTATATGGTTGGTCATTATTATGAATATTCGAACTAATTTGACCAGCTGCCAAAATCACTGTATCCGTCGGACAATATGAAACCTCTGTCCAACCAGGCTCTGGATCAGTAATGAAAATAGGATCACCGACCACCACAATGGATACGGTATCGGAGGTGGCTACGCAGTTTTCAGAACCGAGATAGGAACATTTGGCTATAAACTTATATAAACCAGGCTTAGTTTCATCATTGAAACCATCAATGGAAACAGGGAACCTTGATTTAGTAGCTGCGGATAACATCATTTTGGGTGCACTCGTAATGATTTTATAGCTGATATTATTAGGAGTAATCGTATCTTTTTGAGTAGGATCGTCGAAATCCAAGATTTCCAAAGCGGTTAAAGACGTATCAAACGAAACGATAGGGCTACCTCCCACACAGATAGTATCAAAGTGGTTAGTCAAAAGACCGGATATATTTTGTTTTGGTGCGACAACTCTGATTTTTGAAGTTCCTTGAGAAGGATAGAGATTTTCACGATCATCATCGGCTGCCACAAAACGAGTAAACTCATAAACACCCGGTTTCGTTAACGGGTACGTGGTTTTGCTCAAAGTAGCACTATTAACTGGGATTTCGAATTCTTCGAGAGGACCGCCATTCATAGGCCAATATTTGCCGCCCCACGTATAGTACGGGTTGTCTATCGAAACAGCCGTTACTTCCGTCGTATTATATTCTTCAGAAACGCATATACTTGTTCTCTCCGGATTGGCAATCTCACCCGCATTTTCCATTTCCCAATGAGCATACATTTCCAAATCCTCGTCATGATTATACAGTGCATAATCTTTATTGTCTGTGCTGTCAAAATCGAT
>JAZUEE010000350.1:0-6926 GCA_045639985.1 Bacteroidales bacterium | reverse complement strand
AAAGATACGAGTACCGCGGTGTTCGTCTGTTGGGGTCAACAATACAACTGCGTTGTCATCGAACTTGATATAAGAACCATCAGCTCTGCGTACGTGTCTTTTTGTACGTACAACAACAGCCTTGGATACGGTACCGGCTTTTACCTGACCGGAGGGGATGGCACTTTTAATAGCAACAACGATTTTGTCACCAACGCTGGCATAGCGTTTTTTCGTGCCGCCCAGAACGCGGATACAAAGAACTTCCTTTGCACCGCTGTTATCTGCTACTGCTAATCTTGATTCTTGTTGTATCATAACTATTTAGCTCTTTCTAAGATTTCTACTAATCTCCAGCATTTGTTCTTTGACAAAGGTCTGGTTTCCATAATTCTTACTCTATCGCCGATATGGCAGTCGTTATTTTCGTCGTGTGCCATAAATTTGGTAGAACGTTTGAGGAATTTTCCGTAAATCGGGTGTTTCATCTTGCGTTCGACTTTGATAACGATAGATTTATCCATTTTGTCGCTGACAACGACACCTTCTCTCACTTTTCTATTGTTTCTTTCTTCCATAACTATTTATTTTCGGTTAATTCGCGTTTGCGCAATTCGGTGTGCAGTCTGGCGATAGTTCTACGTTGTTCTTTAATTAATTGAGGATTTTCCAATGGTGAAACGGCATGATTCAATCTCATTTTGACGAGATTTTCTTTTTCAACTGCCAGTCTTTCTTTTACCTCGGGAGTGGTAAGTTCGTTTATAACTGTCTGTTTCATAACTTTTCAAATTAAATTTCTGCGGAATAATCTCTTCTTACTACAAATTTGGTATGAACGGGCAATTTTTGAGCACCAAGTCTCATAGCTTCTTTTGCCACTTCCAATGGAATACCATCAGCTTCGAAAAGGATACGGCCTGGACTAACGCGGGCTGCCCAGAATTCGGGAGTACCTTTACCTTTACCCTGACGAACACCCAAACCCTTAGCGGTTACGGGACGATCCGGGAAGATACGAATCCACAACTGACCTTCACGCTTCATCTCACGGGTGATTGCCTGACGGGCAGCTTCAATTTGACGGGCACTGATCCAGCACATGTCCAGTGTTTTCAATGCGAAAGAGCCGAATGAAATTTCAGCACCACGTTTGGTGATGTCTTTCATTCTGCCTTTTTGCGGGCGTCTGTATTTAACTTTTTTCGGTTGTAACATTGCTTTTTAATGTTTTAATTATTATTGTATAACCGGCATCTTGGCGTCGGCTTAGTTATTGTTTCTATTGTTGTTTCTCGGGCCATTGCCACCTTTGCGAGGACCTCTTTGCATACGTTTTTGAGGAGCTTTTGAGTCCTTGCCTGCTTCGTTGAGGGTGAAGAGGTCGCGCCTTCCGTAAACGATACCGCGGCAAATCCACACTTTAATACCGATGCAGCCGTATGTCGTGTGTGCTTCTACTGGAGCGTAGTCAATGTCTGCTCTCAGTGTGTGCAATGGAATACGACCTTCTTTGAAATGTTCGGAACGTGCCATTTCAGCACCACCCAAACGACCGGCAGCCGTGACTTTGATTCCTTCTGCGTTGGCACGCATGGTGGAGGAAATGGCAGTCTTGATGGCTTTCTTGTATGCCACACGGCCTTCGATTTGCTTTGCGATGTTCTGTGCGACCAACTGTGCATCCAGATCCGGACGTTTTACTTCCACGATGTTGATTTGGATTTCCTTGCTGGTAATCACTTTCAATTCTTCTTTTACTTTGTCAACTTCTTGACCACCTTTACCGATAATGAGACCCGGACGTGCCGTCATGATGGTAACTGTGACGAGTTTCAAAGTTCTTTCAATGTAAATTTTTGAGATACCGGCCTTTGAGAATTTAGCATTTAAATACTTTCTAATTTTGTCATCTTCGACAATCTTACTGGCGAAATTTTTGCCGCCGTACCAATTAGAATCCCAGCCTCTGACAATACCAAGGCGAATGCCTACCGGATTTACTTTCTGACCCATACTTAATTAATTAATTGTTTTATTCTTCTGTTGTTATTGTATTATTATTTTCTGCATTTCTGTCTGCAATGACCAACGTGATGTGGTTGGAACGTTTGCGAATACGGTTTGCACGACCCTGAGGAGCTGTGCGGATGCGTTTCAGCATACGACCGCCATCAACCATGATGGTCTTTACATACAAATCAGCGTTTTCCAAACGGGCTCCCTCATTCTTTACTTGCCAGTTTGCAATCGCTGATTTCAAAAGTTTCAGTAATTTTTCGGATGATTCTCTGGAACTATACTTTAATACGTTCATTGCATAGTCCACATTCTTGCCACGAATCACATTTGCCATGATTCTGGTCTTACGCGGTGAGGTTGGATTATCCACTAATCGTGCCATGTACACCGTTTTGTTCGCTTCTTTTCGAGCATCTGCTGCTTGTTTTTTGCTTGCACTCATTGTTCTTTTTTCTCTTTATTTATTTTATATTTATCTATGAATCAATTCGTTATACTTGTTTTAACCCTTCTTTTCCCTACTCTTATCAAATTGGCGGCAAAAGTAATATTTTTTTTGATACAAATCACACTATGTAAATATTTTTTTCTCAACTATTTATCTATACCTATTTATCCTTCTTGCATGTCCTCATTTTTAACATCACGATATTAATTTTTCGGATGAAACGGTTGCATTCTGATTTTCTTATTTGCTATTTTTGCACCCGCTATGGAACATCCCAGATTGAAGGAAATTCGTGCTTTGTTGTTGCGGTATTGGGGGTATGCCTCCTTCCGTCCGCTGCAGGAAGATATTATTCTTTCTGTGTTGGATGGCAAAGATACCTTGGCGTTGCTGCCGACGGGAGGCGGAAAGTCAATCTGTTTTCAGGTACCGGCTATGGCACTGGGCGGTCTATGTGTGGTGATTTCCCCGCTGATTGCTTTGATGAAAGATCAGGTGGCCCATTTGCGTGCCAAACATATTAAGGCAGTGGCAATCTATTCGGGTATGTCTAATCAAGAAATTGAGGATGCCGTCTCCGGCGCATTGTTTGATCCCGAATGCCGTTTCCTATATGTCTCGCCCGAACGCTTGCAAACAGAACACTTCCAACAGAACTTCAAACGAATGCCTGTGCGGATGATTGCCGTTGACGAGGCACATTGTATTTCGCAATGGGGCTATGATTTTCGCCCTCCCTATTTGCAAATCGCCCGGATACGTGAAATTTTTCCCGAAGCACCTGTTTTGGCTTTGACCGCTACAGCCACACGTGAAGTCGTGAAGGATATACAACTTCGACTGGATTTTAAAAAGGAAAATGTCTTCCAAAAGAGTTTTAAACGAGATAATCTCACTTATTTTGTTGTTAAAGAAGAGGATAAGAACGGAAGACTGTTGCGTATCATGCGACGTTATCAGGGTACGGGCATTGTTTATGTCCGAAATCGTCGGAAAACAGCCGATGTGGCTGAGTTCTTATGCAAAAACGGCATTCCCGCGGATTATTACCATGCAGGCCTTGATACGAAAACCCGTGATGCGAAGCAAAATGCCTGGATGTCTGGCAAAGTTCGTGTGATTGTGGCTACAAATGCCTTTGGAATGGGAATCGACAAACCGGATGTGCGCTTTGTTGTACATCTTGATTTGCCGGATTCCTTAGAGGCCTATTTCCAAGAGGCAGGTAGAGGCGGACGCGATGAGAAACCGGCCGTCGCGATTTTGTTGTATGACCAATATGATTTGCGGCAACTTAAACGAAACTTTACGCTTGCTTTTCCTCCAGTGGAGAAAATTCGCGAAGTTTATCGCGAATTATGCCAGCACTATTACATAGAAATGGGTGCTGGACAAAATTCCGTCTATCCGTTCTATCTTAAGGAACACGCGCAGCGCCTCAAAATGGATGCCGTTCAATATTTTAATGCTCTTAAGTTGATTGAAAATGCCGGGTGGATTCTGCTCTCAGAACATTTGCGTGAACATTCTCAAATACATTTTAAGATTAAAGATGTCGAACTCGAGGAGTTTGAAAACCAACATCCGGATTTGTCGGAATTCGTGAAACTGCTCCTGCGTTCTTATGCCGGTGTCTTTACCCAGTATGTGAATATTGACGAACGAGTTTTGGCTCAACGTGCGGCTTTAGTTGAATCACAAGTTGTGGCATCTTTGCAGACCCTTAAAAATTACGGTGTGATTTCTTATCTGCCCCAAAGCAACATCCCTTTGCTGATTTTCGTCCTGAATCGGATGGATGAGAAATATTTACAGCTGGATGCGAAGACCTACGAACAGCGTAAGGCAAAAGCTCAGGAACGGTTACAATCTGTTGAAAACTACGTTACGTCAGATACTTGTTGTCGAAGCCAACTTCTGTTGCAGTATTTTGGAGAGTATAATAGTGAGCCATGCGGCGGTTGCGATGTCTGTTTGAAAACGCGAAAATCAAAAACGGCACTTTCAAATTTTAACGTGATCCGAGAATCGGTGCTTAATTATGCAAAATATCAAGCGCTGGGAAAGAAAGAAATTTTCGAAAAACTTTCCGAACAATATGATGAAGCCGAAGTTGAATGTGTAATTCGCTGGATGTCAGACCAAAACGAGATTTGATTTTTTTTTTGAGAATATTTGTCACAAAACGTATTCTCGCTACGTCTATGTAAGTGTAAGAAAAATTACAACGATTTGGCAAAAAATGCTATCTTTGCCCGCTTAATAAATTATTATTATTATGAAGAAATTATTATTACTTTTTGTAGCAACAATTGCTCTAACAAGTGCTCAAGCACAGTATTCCAGACCCGATATACAAGTGGATCCTCGTCTGAATGAGGTGCTGGGAGAATCTCAAATCAACGATCTTCGTGCGAATAATCCCAAAAAACTGGTAGAAGAAAACTGCAATCTCATTTCCTATTGCTTTTTTGCGGCTAAATTGATAAATGATCCGACCTATCAAATGAAAGGGGAATTGAAAAATTACGTGAAAGCCGGAAAATCATGCGATTATCAGGAAATTATCAAAAATGGTGCCATCAACCGGTACGATTACAACCTGGAACAAGATCTTTATAAACAAAATGTTTATCCATTAGGAAATACGGGAACCTATATTATTGTGTTTTCAAAAGAGATGTTCGACAACACGTTGAAAGCATATTATAGAGTTTACGGACTTGAATAATCGAAAATTAATTTTTTACGTTATGAAAAAGATATTTTTATTCTTTGCAATGCTTTTTGTGTCTTCGCTCGTTATGGCACAAACCGTCGTTACCATGAATGGCACGTTAAGCCGAGAAGGGTGTAACTTCTCCGTGTTTGATAATGGTGGCCTTTTTGGAGATTACGGTGTGAACCGAAACGACATGTTGACCATCCATTCCAACAATGCAGGTGCTGCCTGTGTGCAAGTCACCATCGTGATGGCCGATTTTGACGTGCATGGGTCCGATACCCTCTATGTCTATGATGGAGAAACAGATGATCCTGCTTTGTTATTAGGTGCTGTAAATAATGAGGTTTTGTCAACATTCTCTGGCGATAACCTCGTATATACAGCTACTGTGATGAACACATCGGGTGCGCTTACTTTAAAGTTTGTGACCGATACGGCAGGTCAAGGATCGGGCTTCGCCATTCGTACAGAATGTGTGAGACCCTGTCAGCGTGTTCAGGTTGAGTTGGACACGGTTCTGTCTTCCCATCAGCCGAAACAAGATGATGATGGTTTCTTCTATATAGACCTTTGCCCGTATGATACGGCTCATCTTGTAATGCATGGCGTTTTCCCTGACAATGATTTCAGCTATCATCAAAGCGATGAAACTTCTACTTTTACGTGGGATATGAGTTTGGAAGATTTGGAAGGAGTGGGAATGAATACGGTTGATTATTATTTTACTCCAGGCAGAGGTTATGATGTGTCTATTAACATTAAGGATAGTGAAGGTTGTGAGTCAACGATGCCTTACATATTCCGTGTCCGTACTTCCAAAAATCCGATTAGAAGTTTGAGCCCTATGCCGGAAATTTGCGCTGGCGAACGTCTGAATCTTTCCTACGGTTATGACCAACTCTCCAATCTGCAGGTCGATACGGTCGGAAGTGAACAGATTACGGCTTTGGCTGTGACGGATACGATTTTCTTGCCGGATGGTGTTCCCTGCGGATCTACAGGTTGTTCCTATCAATCGCCGGTGACATTTACTTCATTCGCACCTTCCGCCACTATTCAAAGCGCTGACGATATTCTTTATGTACGTATTAAGATGGAACATTCGTACGTTGGTGATATTTATATCGCTCTTACCTGTCCGAATGGCCATTATGCCAAGATTATGAACAAGTATAGCGGTGGTTCTTCATCCTGTGATGGAAGTATCCCTCAACCGTGGGGATGGGCTACTACGTCAGGTGTCTCTCCAGGTGCCTATTTTGGACAACCAGTAGATGATAGCGGTGGTGGATGTACTCCAACTCCGATGGGTATCCCATGGAATTATTGTTGGTCAAATAATACCGATCCAAGTTACGGATATCAGTATGCAGGTGGTCAAGGTCATGTTTATGAGAGTGTGAATGTGTCTGGTAACAATATCGATTCAACCAATGTGGCTGCCATGACTAATGTCTATCACCCAGACCAACCTTTCTCCAGTTTGATAGGATGTCCTATGAATGGTACCTGGTCTATTACGGTGATTGACGGCTTTAGCATTGACAATGGTTATGTTACCGAATGGGAAATGGCTCTCGATCCTTCCTTGTTGCCTCAAGATTGGTCTTACCATGTGCTCGTAGATACGGTTTATTTGATAGGACCTGGCGCTAACGGAGACTACATTGTGCCAGATACTGCAGGTCATTTGGATTACATTGTTCGTGTGGTTGACGAGTATGGCTGTGTTTATGATACTACAACAAGTTT
>JAZUEE010000349.1:0-7464 GCA_045639985.1 Bacteroidales bacterium | reverse complement strand
AGCGGGTACCTATAATTATTATTGTTATACGAAGAACTCTGCTTCCTCTTCTTGTAAAAGTGCCAATGTCCCTGTGCAGACGATTACAGTACATCCGGCGGTCACTGCTCCTACCAATATTCAGAATGCCACGGTTTGTTTGGGACAACCGGTGACCTTGTCCGCCACTCCTTCAGAGGGCGCTACCTGTCGCTGGTATTCTGGAACGACGGGCGGCACACCCCTTGAAACGGGTAATGTATATACCCCGAATATCCAAACCACGGGTGATTATTCATTTTATGTGAGTTCCTATAACAGCATCACGCAATGCGAAAGTGAGCGCGTAGAGGTTGTTGCCTCGGTTAAACAAATACCGGCAGCTCCAACCAACGTTTCCACACCGATCACCCTTTGCGGTGCTGGAACTGTGACATTAACTGCTACGCCGGCCCATAGTGCCTCATTGAACTGGTATGCTCAAACTCAATCTATTGGCACATCCTCGCCCCTGCAGGTGAATGGCATCACAACAGATACAATCTTCTCAGTGGTTTCCTTATTGAATGGTTGTGAAAGCTCTCCGGTGGAAGTTCAAGTATTTGTAGGGACGGTTCCGGCAACGCCCAGTGTGACAAATAATACCCGTTGCGGCGCAGGCACTGTTACGCTGAACGCTTCTTCTAACGAAGGCGATATCTACTGGTTCGCCAATAACACCACACAAGACGCTTTAGCCCAAGCTGTGAATACGTACGATGTTGTTGTTGAAAATGTGGCGAATGATGTTATAAGAACTTATTATGTGAGCGCTCGCTCTCAAGCAGGTTGCGCTTCTGAACGCGTTCCCGTAACGGCTACGTTCTACGCTTTGCCAAGTGCTCCGACGACCACTCCTATTAATCATTGCGGCACTTACGAAAATCTCACGCTCGCCTCAACGCCTAACGTCAATACCCATTGGTATAGTGACGAACAAGGTGAAAACGAATTGGCCAATACCACAGTGAATGTGGCAGCAACCACAACGTATTATGTGGCAATGACCGATGGCCGTCAATGCCGTAGTTTATTAACGCCGCTTATAGTAACCATACATCCTATTCCCGCGCTTCCCGAAACCAACACTTCCGTGTGTAAAGTTTCTAACACGGTGACATTAAGAGCAATTCCAGAAGCAAACTGCTATTGGTACACGGAAATAGGTGGAAGACAAAATCAAAATCCATATGCCGTTTCCAACGAGGGTACGTATTATGTGACCTCTTATAATGAATTTAACTGCGAAAGTGCCCCTGTCACTGTAACAGTTACGAATACTCCCGATCACCCGTCTGCTAATGATGTCGTCTTGTGCGCTGCCGGAAATGCTACTATGACCGTACAAAATCCAGCTGATGATTTGACATATACATGGTATGCCGATGCCGCCCTGACGCAGGTGATAGGAACAGGCAGCTCTATGGATTATCCCGTTTCTCAAAATGGCTCTTATTATGTTACGGCCAAACGCGGTGATTGTGAAAGCCCCGCTAAAACAGTTACGGTGACGATTCAAGAGGTGGTGCCGGCTCCTGTGTTGGCAACAACGATTTATGCTTGTGATGGTGCCGCAATTCTTTCTGCAAACTACAATGGCAATACGTTGGTTTGGAAAGATGCAGAGCAATCCGTTCTTTCAAATCTTACGGTAAATGTTGCTGAAAACAGTTCTCTGATTTATACGGCTACATATATGACGGGTAATTGCGAAAGCCAGCCCGCCAACGTGACGGTTACATACGCTGCATTGCCAACTATTGCCAATATTGAGAGTGCTGCCCGCTGTGGCGCAGGTACAGTTGAACTTTCCGCATCTGCTGCCAATAGCACGATTTATTGGTTTGAAAGTCAATCTGCCGCTAACGCCTTTACCGGTGTTGAAAGCACGCTTGCCTCAGGCAATGTCTTTACACCTTCTTTGAATAGTACGAAAACATATTATCTGCGTGCGGTCAGTGAACAGGGTTGTCTCTCGACGGTATCTTCTGCTGTGGCTACCGTAAATTATAACAATGATAACCTGACTGTCACGAATATCACGAATTGCGGTGCTGGCACGTTCACCCTTACAGCAACTGGTAGCAATAATCCGTTGACGTGGTATGCTGATGCGCAAGGCACGACTCCTGTGAATAGCACGCAGGAAATTTCTGAAACAACCTCTTTCTATGTGGCTTCTATTGATGCCAATGGTTGTCGCAGCGCGTTGAAAAAACTTGATGTAATAATAAATGCTATTCCGGCCCAACCGATCGTTGCCGATGTTCCTGTTGTTTGTGGTTCAGGTGCAGTGACACTTTCTGCCACAACGGATGAGACAGGTTGCCATACGCAATGGTACAATGCTTTAGGCGGAGAGCTGACACGCGACTCTTATCGTACGACATTGAGTGAAACCACACAATTCTTTGTTGCTTCTATAAATGGTACAACGCATTGTGAAAGTGAAAGGGTGCCGGTGATGGCTGTGGTCGGTTCTATTCCTGCTGCTCCGCAAGTAACCTCCAATACAAACTGTGGCCCTGGCACCGTGGCGCTTTCCGCTGTGGCTGACAACGGTTGTGCTGTCGTTTGGTTCGCAGATGCTGCAACTACCGATTCTGTTGCCGTAGGCGCAAATTTCGTCCCAGAACTTTCCAATACGACTACATTCTATGCCGTAAACAAAAATCAAACGACGGGTTGCGTCAGCACACCTGCTGCCGTTACAGCGACAATCTTCCCTGTTTATCCTGATGTGGTCGATAATCAGACGGCTTGCGATAAGTACATCTGGGAGGGTGATTCTTATACAACAAGTGGACAATATACGAAGACACTCTCCACGGTGAATGGTTGTGACAGTACCGTGACGCTGAATTTGACAATTCATCATTCTGCAACCACCCATATTGATACTACGGTCTGCGACCAATTTGTCTGGAACGGTCTTACCTATACCGAATCTGATGTGTTAGAAAACACGTTTACTACTTCTCGGAATTGTGATAGTGTTGTTACCATTAATCTGACGGTGAAGAAATCTACCGCTTTTGCGGAAACTATGACGGTTTGTAGCAATGCTTTGCCTATAATATATAATGGTAATGAAATCAATCAAGCAGGAACCTATACGGTTATCATACCGAATGCGGTTGGTTGTGATAGCGTGATCACATTGACGGTGGTCGTCAATCCGCAACCGGCTGTGCCGACAGTGACAAATGCGGCAAGATGTGGTGCCGGAACCGTGGCTCTGGCAGCCACTAAAGGTGCTAATGCTACCGAATGCAGATGGTATGCGGGTGCTCTTTCTGCAGCTGTCCTTTCCAATGAAAACAGATACCAGACTTCTTTGTCTGAAACATCCACTTATTATGTTTCTTCTTATAATACCAATACGAATTGCGAAAGTGCACGTGTGCCCGTTGTAGCCATGGTCAATGCTATTCCGGCAGCCCCTGTTATTAGCGATCAGGCACGTTGTGGTGCAGGTGTCGTAACGCTTACTGCACAAATTGACAGCAATGCGACCACCTGCCGTTGGTATAGAACAGTATCTGCCACCAATTCTTTGTACGATGGTTTGACCTACGCTCCAAATGTGACTGCCGACCAGTCTTTCTTCGTAGAAAGCTATAATGCCAATACGAACTGCAACAGTACAAGTCGTACGGAGGTCTCTGCCGTGGTTTACAATATTCCAACTGTAGCCGTGCTTTCTTCTGTAACCAATTGCGGCCCTTCAACTTTTATCGTTGCCAAACCTGCAACCGGCGATTATCGTTGGTATGATGCCTCCATGAATCCAATGCAGTTGCAATCCGATGCGGCTAATTATTATACGGAATTAATGTCACAGTCCTCTACTTTGAAAGTGAAGCATGTTGAAGCACATGAAGACTTGACTTGCGAAAGCGCCCCTTCCGATTTCAATATCACGATTTATCCAGTGTATCAACCACAGACAATCTTTGATACGATCTGTCAAAACACACTATATAATAACTATGGTATTCATGAAACTTTTGCTGAAGCAGGAACATTTACAAGAGAACTCAATCGTGTCTCGGCTCATGGCTGTGATAGCGTTGTGACGCTTTCCATTACCGTGAAACCGATCGCGCAATATCGTTTTGCTGATTTTGCCTGCGATGCTTACCTTTGGAATAATATTCGTTATGCTCAAAGTGGAACCTATACACAAACTTTTACAGCAGCTAATGGCTGTGACTCCACCGCTACCTTGGATTTGACTGTTTATTCATCTCAAACTTCAGAATTTAATGCTGCCGAATGCGAAAGTTATACTTGGAATGACCAAACCTATACAGAATCTGGTGACTATGTTCAGCATTTCAATACCGTTAATGGTTGCGATAGTGCGGTCACCCTTCATTTGACAATTTATAATGCCGTTGAACAAGATGTTTATGAAACGGCTTGTGATAGTTATACATGGAATGCGGAAACCTATACAGCTACCGGAATCTATACGCAATCATTTGAAACCGTTCATCATTGTGATAGCGTTGTCAGACTTCATCTGACCGTTAATCATAGCGATCGCGTGGAATACTATGACGCTGTTTGTGCAAATACCGCTTATAACGGCTATGGCTTTGCAGTTACGATGCCGAACAGTGGCGAATACACTTTTGAACATAATGATTCCAATGTGAATGGTTGTGATAGCTTGACGATTCTTCATTTGACGGTTTATCCTGTCTATAATGAAAATGTTTCAGAGGTGATTTGTGAGACCGCTCTTCCGTATCATTGGCGTGGCGAAGTAGTGGAAGAAGCAGGTACTCATGTGTTTAGACGCACTTCAGTGAATGGCTGCGACAGTATCGTGACGTTGAACCTTTCCGTTAGTGATGCTTATGTGAATAATATCGTCGCCCACATCTGCCAAGGTGATGAATATAAACAAAATGGTTTCGATGTGGCGGTAGCCGGTGAGTATCAGTTGAATTTATTTGCCCACAATGGTTGCGACAGTATTGTAATACTGAACTTATACGTACATCAATTGGATACTACGGAATTGTCGGATGCAGTATGTCAGCATGCAGAATATACTCGTTACGGATTCCAGAATATCTCTACTGAAGAGGTAGGTACGAGAACTTATACGCGAGTGGTACCCACCCAGTACGGCTGCGACAGTACAGTAATCCTTACTCTTACGGTCAATCCAGTTTACGATTTGCAATTTACGGGAACCATCTGTCTGGGTGAACGCTATAATGAAAACGGTTTTGATACGTTGCCTCAAACGGCCGGTATTTGTACGGTGGTTAAAAATATGACCACAACGAATGGTTGTGATAGTATCTGCACACTTACTTTGAATGTGCTCCCAACGTATCGTCAATCTTTGATTGTTGAAACTTGTGATAATGAACCATACCAATTTGGCGACACGCTGTTGACTGAATCCACGCAATACACCTACAATTTCCATACAACGGCTGGATGCGACAGTATCGTGGATTTGACGTTAGAGGTTTATCCTACTTATCAACAACAAGAATCTTTGACCATTTGCGAAAACGAACTTCCGTACAGGTGGCGCGATACGGTCTTTGCAGTTGGTACGCAAAGTGGTGAGGTGGCTTTCTATCGCCAAACGGCAAATGGCTGCGACAGTGTCGTTACGTTGGCGTTGACGGTGAATCCCAAATACGAAGTTAATGATACGATTAATTTCTGCCAATCCAACTCCACCTATAATTACCACGGCTCTATCATTGATCTATCCCAACCTGTGGCTATGACGGCTCTTACCATACCGTTCGTCAGCCAATATGGTTGCGACAGCATCTTCACGTTGTATTATGCAGTCAATCCGGTATATTATTCGGAAGAAAATGCTGAAATATGTGAAAATACGCCGTATGTTTGGAATGGCCATGACAATGTGACTATCCCAACAGCAGCAGGAGAATATGTGATTTACGATTCTCTGCGTACGGTGAACGGTTGCGATAGCGTGATGGTTCTTAATCTGACTGTGAAACAAGTACGATATTCTACTGTAGAAGCGTCCATTTGCGATGGCGAAAGTTATTTGTTCAATGGTAGGGAATATGTTCATACGGGTAACTATCCTGTCACGCTGACCTCTTCTCTTAACTGCGATAGTGTTGTTACACTGAACTTGACGGTTAATCCTACCTATCTCATCGATACGAATATTGCCGTTTGTCAGGGTGCCCTTCCTTATTTCTTCAATGACGACGAACGGTTTGATCTGGAAGATAACGGCACGACGAGAATTGTCACTTTGCAAACTGCTACCGGTTGCGATAGTATTTATCGTGTGCATTTCTCTGTTGAAGCATTCAATTATGAGGAAGCAATGGTTACTATTTGTGATGACCAGTTGCCGTATGCTTATCAAGATTCTCTCTTTACAGAAGCCGGCATTTACCAAGTGGTTCGTACTGAAGAAAACGGATGCAACACGATTACCACGTTGACCTTGAATGTCAATCCGACGTATTTGCATTTTGATACCGTTTATGCTTGCGCTAACAGACTCCCGTATCATTACGGAAATACTTTGTTGGAAGCAGCAGGAACCAGCACGATTCATTACAACACGCCACAATCCTGCGATAGTGCCGTGGTTGTGACATTAGTAGTTGAATCTAATCCTACATCAACGGATGAAATCTTTGTCTGCGCTAATGACTTCCCTGTTGCTTATGGCGATAGCCTAATTGGTGAAGCTGGCAACTATACCGTTGTGTTCACTCGTGAAAATGAGTGCGACAGCATCGTCACCCTTGCTGTGAATGAAACACCGGTATATTTCAATGAAGAAACGCAAACCGTTTGCAACTATGAATTGCCAACCCTTTGGCATAATCAATTGCTAACAACGGCCGGCGTATATTACGATTCTTTGACAACTCAAACGTATGGTTGCGATAGTGTCTATAAACTCACGTTAAATGTTACTAACTCCATGCTTTATGCGGTAACTGAAGTAACTTGTGAAGGTGAAACGATAACGTGGAGGGGCCGCCAACTGACCCAGTCCGGTGTTTATACCGATACGGTTGATAATATGGAAACAGGATGTTATGATGTCTATATGATGACGGCCACATTCAATCCGTCTTACCATTTTGATATTGAAGATACTATTTGTGCTGGTCAAGTATATAGTTGGCGCGGACGCAATCTGACGGCTTCTACCCAAATCTCTGATAGATTCCAAACTGTTGAAGGCTGTGACAGTATCTATACGTTGAAATTAGTGGTCAATCCGACTTACCAAATGGACACGACGGTCGTTGTTTGTAATAATGAATTGCCCGTTCTTTGGCGTGGCGCCGAGTATAATACTTCAGGCGTGTATTATGACTCTCTGCAGACTGTTGCTGGATGCGATAGCGTTTATACGATGATGCTTACGGTAAATCCTTCATATCATTTTACAGAGACTAT
>JAZUEE010000348.1:0-14126 GCA_045639985.1 Bacteroidales bacterium | reverse complement strand
GGCTGTTAGCCAGACCGATTACCTTACCTGTCACGCCGACGCGTTTTTTAGCTTCGTAGCAGCAGAGCATACCGGACTTGCCACCAGCGCCGAAGATAACAACGGTTTGGCCGGATTGACAAAGTTTTGCGGTTTGAGCAGGAGCACCTGCAACGTCCAATGCGGAAAGAGCGAGTTTCTCAGGAAGATCGGAAGGGATCTTTGCATAGATACCGCTTTCGAAAAGGATGGCTTTACCTTTGATATCAACTTGGTCAACATCAGGACGGATATCCAAAATTTCATCAATGCGGAGAGGTGTAAGAGAAAGGGAGACCAAAGTGGCGATTTTGTCACCTTCTTTAAGGTCGATTTTGCCCTTCAAAGCGTCGCCGATTTTTTCAACAGTACCGAGGAGCATACCGCCGGAACCTGTTCTTCTGTTACGGTGTTTGCCTTGAAGTTCAACATTCAACAGCATTTCCTTCTTGATTTCTTCCTTCACTTGCTCTTCGCTTGCGCCTTCGCCGGCTTGTTGCTTAGCATAATTATGAATGTCCGTAAAAGAAGCGGAGTCAATATTGAGCGTTTGAACATCGATGAGAATCTCGTTGTCGAAGATTTCATCCATATTGTTGTCAATCTTATTGGCCGGCTGTGGAAGAACTCCCTTTGGCTCAATGACACGGTGTGTACCGTATTTGTTACCTTTCTTTTGCATATTCTATTGATTTTAAGATTTATACATAAAACTTTCCCTTTTTGGCGGAAAGCGGCGCAAAAATAGTTTTTTTTTCCAATCTTATCAAATTGCCGGAATAAAAATTATATGCACCTGATACATAGTTTCTTTAGCTAATTTTCCGACATAATGTATTGGGATATTTGTCTGTAAATGGTTTTCAGCTCATCGGAAGGAAGCATTTGCAGATGCTTTTCCATGGTGTGGTTGTCTTTCCTGACTGCGGGGCCTGTCTGTGCCTCCTTGGGAGACATTGTATCAAGCTTTGAAAGAGTTTGTTGCATGATAGGATGAAGCATTTTGAAATCCAAATGTTCTTTGTTCAAAATGGTTTCGGCGGCGCGGGCCATGGCGTTGCTGAAATTGCATGCGAAAACGGCGGCCAAATGTAATACGGCACGCTGCTCTTCGGTGATGGCATACTGTATGCCGGACAGCTCGGATGCCAAACGCATAACTTTGTCGCGTTGTGCACCGAGGGCATTGTCTTCAATACATAACGGCACCCTAATGGTTTGCAAATCAGCTGCTTTAGAAAATGTCTGTAAGGGATAGAGCACCCCGTAATGACGGGCTTTGCCATGGAAAATGTCCTGCGACACGGCTCCTGCCGTATGGATGGCGACAGGCAGCTCAAAAGGAATGGACGATAATACAGCGGGGTAGGCGTCATCCTTGACGGAAAATACGTATATCTCGCTGGTAGGATCTAACTTGCCTAAGTCGTCAATAGCTTGAGCTCCGACTTTTTCGGCCAACATGGCGGCATGCTCCAACTTACGGCTATAGATTTGACCAATGGGAAATTCTTTGGAGCCGCGTAGTTGTTGGACTATCCAGTGGGCGACGTTGCCCGCCCCAATCAGTGTTATCATTAGTAGGTGAATTTGCTACCTCCGACAAATTCACGCAGGATGGACGTGCCTGGAATTTTGTCTTCCGAAATGAATTTGAAGTAGGATAGGAACTTGAGCAGTCGGGCGGCTTCCGCATACTCCACGCAGGTTTCGGGCACCCCTCTCAATATATAGGTGGCGTATGGCTTGAGTACGCCCAATTCGAAAATCAACGAGGTGTTTATCATTTCGTCGGCGTTCTCTTGGAAGGGGAAGATGTTGCGCTCTTCACCGTTGCGAACACTACGCCATCGTTTGAGTGTCTCCTGTGCGGAATATCCACGATAGTTGTAGTCGCGCACAATGCGACGAATGAGACGGCTGTCGGTTGTTGGAATGGGATTTTGCCGATCAATGGATACGGAAGTCAGGGCGGATACGAAAATCTTGAATTTCACATCGTCGGGTACCTGCTCGGTCAGTCGTGGATTCAGACAGTGGATGCCTTCAATGACCATGACCGATTTGTCGTCCAATTGGATGGATTTGCCTTTCCATTCTTTTTTCCCTAATGCGAAGTTGAAAGTCGGAATCTCGACCCGCTTTCCGGCAATCAAATCGGATAATGTTTTGTTGAAAAGGGGTAAATCTACGGCTTCAACCGCTTCAAAATCGTAGTTTCCGTCTTTGTCTTTCGGGGTTTGTTCTCTTTCTACGAAGAAATCATCGACGGAAATTTGTACGGGATGATAGCCCAACACGCCCAATTGCACGGAAAGTCGTTTGCAGGTGGTGGTTTTTCCGGAACTGGACGGTCCGCTGATAAGTATCATTTTTACGGAAGGACGTTTGGAAATGGCTTCGGCCACCGATGCAATGCGCTTTTCTTGAAAAGCTTCGGCCACCAAAATCATCTCCATAACCTGGTTGTTGTCTATCAGGTGGTTCACATCGCTGACATGACTGACGCCCAAATGCTCGGCCCACGTCTTATTCTGCTGATAGACAGAGAAAAGTTTAGGGTAAAGGCGTGTTTTGGTTAAAACGTCGATGTTCTTGGAAGACGGCAGTTTTAAAAGCATACCGCTTTCATATTTCTCCAGTCCGAATGTTTTCAAATAGTCGGTGGAAGGAACCATGTAGCCATAATAATAGTTGACGGTGTCTTCCAGTTTGTAAACGGACGTATAAATGTGGTCGCGGTCTTTAAAGAGTTCAGTTTTGTCCTCTAATCCATGGTTCTGAAATTCGCGGACGGCGTCTTCCGTAAACATGGGAATGCGTTCAAACGGAATGTCCCGTTTGACGATTTCCTGCATGGATTGCAATAATTTGCCTACTAAATCGTCGGTTAGCGGCTCGTTCAATCCGTCCAATGTACAGAAACGTCCTCCGGAAATGGAGTGCTTGATGCGTAATTTTACTTCCAAAGGCAGAACGTCGTGAACGGCTTTGCAGAGAAGAAAATATAGCGAACGAATGTACATCTCGCGTCCGTAGGTGGAGTAATAGTCAAAGAAATCTATAACGGTTGCCTTGTGAATCCGATAGGACATGTCCCGAACGACATTATTCACTAAAGCGCCTAATACTCTGTTGGTAAAGGGAATGTTCTTGAACTGAAAGAGCTCTTTTAGGGACATCCCATACGGTATGGTGCAATGCTCATCCGTATTTTTCAAATAAATAGAAACTGTATCCATAATTAACGTGAAAATTGGGCGGCAAATGTACGAAATATATATTTTCGTACTTTTGCGGCCTTTTGAAAAATCTATAGAGAAAACGATATGCAACAGCAATTGCGGAGTGAAAATGATTGGCAGACAAGAACATCCCTGCTTATAGGCGAAAGGGGATTGGAAAAGTTGGCCCGTGCCCATGTGCTTCAGGTCGGCTTGGGCGGCGTGGGGGCCTATACGCCGGAGCAGCTCTGCCGCGCGGGTGTGGGCGAAATGACGATTGTGGATGCGGACAGTGTGTCGGTCAGCAATCTGAATCGCCAGCTGCCGGCCTTACAGTCCACTGTCGGAAAAAGCAAGGTGGAGGTTATGGCGCAACGACTGTTGGATATCAACCCCCAGCTGAAACTGCATTGTATAGAGGAATTTGTCAGAGATGAACGCACGGCGGAAATTTTGGATGCCGCTCCGTATAGCTGCGTGTCAGATGCGATTGATTCGCTTTCGCCTAAGGTGTTTCTGATTTATCAGGCCCTTCAACGAAATATGAAAATCGTTTCCGTCATGGGAGCTGGTGGCAAAATGGATCCCACGAAAATACAAATTGCCGACATCTCGAAATCCTATAATTGTCATTTGGCCAAAACCGTTCGTAAACGGCTTTACCGTTTGGGTGTGCGTGGCGGCTTCAATGTCGTTTTTTCAACGGAGCTTGTCCCTGAAACGGCCGTCGTTATCGATAAGGATGAATCCATTAACAAACTTTCAACCGTGGGAACGATTTCCTATATGCCGGCTGCTTTCGGCTGCTTCGCCGCAGCCGCGGTCCTTCAGGAATTATTGAAGTAGAAATATAGTACTAAATTCGCCTATTATAATATAACCTATCTATGGTATTCAGTTCTGCCACTTTTTTGTTTTTCTTTTTGCCCATAGTATTTGTGCTGTACTATGTGCTGCCTAAAAGTTGCCGGAACTGGATTCTGCTGCTCGCCAGTGTCCTGTTTTATAGTTGGGGAGAACCCATCTTCATCTTTGTGCTGCTGGCATCCATAACAGTAGATTTTTTCATCGCGTTGAAAATGTCTCAAACCGAACTGCGCATTCGCAAACGTTGGCTTGCCCTGTCCTTGATTATCAATCTTGGACTGTTGGGCTTTTTCAAATATGCCAATTTCTTTATAGACAATGTGCAGCATTTTTACCATTGGATGGGATTGGAACCTTTCGCTTGGCATACCGTGGCGCTTCCGATAGGTATCTCCTTTGTGACTTTCCAAAAAATATCCTATATGGTGGATGTTTTTCGGAAGGATTGTGAGCCCCAACGCCGATGGGACTATTTGACTTTGTACATTTTAATGTTCCCGCAACTTATTGCCGGGCCCATTATCCGCTATAAGGAGATTGCCGTTCAGCTTACGGAACGTGATAAGGCCAATCTTGTGGAGTATCGTATCGGGGGCTTGTATCGGTTCTTTATCGGATTGTCTAAAAAGATGTTGATAGCCAATGTGCTGGCACAGCAAGTGGATGTCATTTTCGCTACTTCTCCGAATGCTTTGTCTGCTGGCACGGCTTGGATTGGTATGCTGGCCTATACCATGCAAATCTATTTCGATTTTTCGGGATATTCGGATATGGCTTTGGGATTGGGCCGTATGTTTGGCTTTCAATTTCCGGAAAATTTCAATTTCCCATATATCTCTCAAAGTTTTTCGGAGTTTTGGAAAAGATGGCACATCACGTTGGGCAGTTGGATGAAGGATTATCTCTATATCCCATTGGGTGGCAATCGCATAGGACGTGGCCGCACGTTGGTCAATCTGTGGGTGGTCTTCTTGTTATCCGGACTTTGGCATGGCGCGGCATGGACCTTTGTGGCGTGGGGCTTGTACCACGGACTGTTTATTGTGTTGGATAAGCTTGGCGCAGGTCGATGGCTGAAGAAGTTGGGAAGGGTTCCCGCCACGCTCGTAACTTTTCTTTTGGTCATGATTGGCTGGGTGATTTTCCGTGCGGATTCCCTGTCCTACTGTGGCGCGTACATAGCCCGTCTGTTCTCCTTTTCCAATATGCCCGACTGCATACTTTGGGATGCCCGCTTTGTCGTGATTTTAGTGGTGGCTTTGTTGGCGGCCTTCTCAGGAGTGATTCCTGCCGTCGAAAAATATGCTTGTGATGCTATGACATTGCCCCGAACCCATCTTCGGTGGATAATTCTAACCATTTTTGTTATCGTTCTCTATCTTATAAACGGTTCCGCTATCTTGGCAGGCGGATTCAACCCTTTTATATATTTTCGTTTTTGAAATCTTGTAAATAACCTATAAAAATTGAAAACCCAATTCTCATTTTTATGAAACTTTGAACAAATAAGATCCACCCAAGAAAAGATTGCAATTTTAATAAATCTTCGTGACACATTATTACCCAAGCTGATGAACGGAGAATTAAAAATTAACGATTTAGACGACTAAATTCTCAAGATTGAAATAAATGGATTATGATAGATTTTGAAGAATACATACGACAGGATGATGCTTCGAAGAAAGAGAAGGCACAGGCGTGGCAGACGGCTATCGGACTGCAGGCCGTGGATGCTTTGCAGACTTCTGAATATCTGAAAGATACCGCTCAAAAGCATATTGAAGGCGACATCACGATGGATGAAGTGCAGCAACTGATTAGCAACTATTACGCAAAATCGTCTTCGCGCGAGGCAGTTGAGAATAACGAGGAAGCCGACAAAACATCGGCTAATATCGCCAAGTTGCTGAGCGAGCAAACGTTCTCATTCTCTTTTGAGGGTTTGGCATCCATTCATCGGCATATTTTCCAAGGTGTCTTCCCGCACGCCGGGAAGATTCGCGATTACAATATTACCAAGAAAGAATGGGCCTTGGACGGAGAAACCGTATTATATGCGGCAGCTGGTGATATTAAACGCATCGTGGAATATGATTTGGAACAGGAAAAACAGTTTTCGTATGTCAATTTGAATGCCAATGCTGCCGTTTCGCATATTGCCCGATTTACATCCAATTTGTGGCAAGTCCATCCTTTTTGCGAAGGAAACACGCGAACAACGGCGGTTTTTGTGATAAAATATCTTCGTGCAATGGGCTTCTCTGTTGACAACACGCTGTTTGCAGACAACTCGTGGTATTTCCGAAATGCCTTGGTCCGTGCCAACTATCAGAATTTCCAAAAGAAAATAGATTGTGATTTCAGCTTCATAGAGAAATTCTTCCGAAATTTCTTGTTGGGTGAGCAGAATGAATTGAAGAACAGATATACGCACGTGGCCATGTTGAGCAAAAGTGCAAAAGTGCAAGATTCAAAGTGCAAAAATTGCACTTTGGAGGAAGTTGCCTTGCTGCAATGCATCAAACGCAATCCGCAAATCACCCAAAAGCAGATGGCAGAGGAAATCGGCAAATCCGAACGTACGGTCAAAACCTTGACGGTGAATCTAACCACCAAAGGCTTCATTCGACGATTGAATGGCAAAAGAAACGGCTATTGGGAAATTCTTATTGATGAAATAGACAACTAAATTCTCATTTTTATAATAAACATTCTCATGAAATCCCATCGCATTCTTCTGTCTATTCTTATGGTTGTCCTGCTGATTCCGGGACTTCTCGTAGTGGTACCTTCTCTGCGGGGCGAGGATTTGTTTGGCGTACAGAAGGTTGACCTAAGGGAGAAGTCTGCGATGTCCCTGCTCCTCGACAAAAAAGACGAAATAGAGGATTTTGCCAAACAACATGTCGGATTTTGCAATTATGGGGTCCGATTCTATAATGAATTGAATTATAGAATTTTCAACTATTCTTCGGCCCCTAAGTTGATTTTGGGCAAAAAGGACAATTTTTATGAAAACATATATATAAATGAATATATGGGACAGGATTTTGTAGGCGAAGATGCTATTCGGAAAAATGTCCAACTTTTAAAGCGCATGCAGGATTCCCTTGACAGACGAGGCAAGAAGTTGCTGGTAGTGCTTGAACCAGGAAAAGTGCGCTTTATGCCTGAAAACCTACCCATGGGTTGCTCTAAAGGAATACAGACGAACTACGATACCTATCTGTTTTATTGCCAAAAATATGGGGTTGAGTTCTTGAATTTAAACCGATATTTTTGTGAGAACAAGGAGCGCGTCGCCTATCCGTTGTATAGTCGCCATGGCATACATTGGACAACCTACGGCATGTGGCTTGCAGCCGATACGTTACAGCATTTTATAGAAAGGGAATGTCGCGTACGGTTGCCGCAAATCAAACATGTAGGCGATTCGATTTCAGATAAGAACTCTGATCTGGATTTTGACTTGGAACCCCCGATGAACTTATGGATGAAATTGAAACACGAAAAACTTTGTTTCCCCATGATGGAATTTTCAAAAGAATCTTGTCCCAAACTGAAGCTTTTTCTTGTGGCAGACAGTTATGCGTGGAGTTTATGGGATAAAGGTGTCTTTGCGCATTGGTTTGACGAACCGGAGTTTTGGTATTATAATAATTTGGTTTATCCGAATATCTGGGGGCCGAATGCCGTTTATGCAAACAAGAATAATTTGCCCCAAATAGTAGAAGAGAAAGATGTTATTCTGATAATGATAACGGATGCCAACTTAAAGAATTTCAGTTGGGGCTTTTTAAACGAACTTTCCAAGATTTTACGATAATATGTCCGAACAGCACCGCGTAATTCCGATATTCATACCCGAAAAGGCCTGCCCGTATCGTTGCGTTTATTGTAATCAGTTTGCCATTGCGGGGCAGGCAAAGGTGCCCACCTTGGAGGAGGCCCAGGCGGTTGTTGAAAAATATTTGGCAACGATGCCGGCTGATGCGGACAAGCGTATCGCATTCTTTGGCGGTAGCTTTACGGGAATGTCAATTCCCGAACAAACGGATTACTTGGAAATTGCTCGCCCATATCTTGAACGCGGCCTCATTTCCGGCATTCAGCTTTCTACTCGTCCGGATTACATTAATCAGGAGATTTTGGATAATTTGAAAAGATATGGCGTGACGTTGATAGAGTTGGGCGCACAGTCGTTGGATGATGAGGTGCTGCGCAAAGCGGGCCGCGGCCATACCGTGCAACAGGTGCGTGAGGCCTCTCGCCTGATTGTGCAAAATGGTTTCCAATTGGGCTTGCAGATGATGATAGGGCTTCCGGGCGATACGTTGGAAAAATCTATGCGAACCGCTCAACTGATATACGAGTTCGGGGCGACCTGTACGCGCATTTACCCGACGTTGGTGGTGCAAGATACGGTGCTGGCTCATTTGTATGAAATCGGGAAATATCAGCCGCTTACATTAGACCAAGCCGTTGAATGGACCAAAGGACTGTATCAGTTTTTTAGGGCGCATCAGATTCAGATTCTTCGGGTAGGGCTTCATCCTTCCGAAGGCCTATTGTCGGGAAAAGATTATTTGGCTGGCCCTTTTCATGTTTCTTTCAAAGAATTGGTGTTGACGTCTTTGTGGCATGACCGCCTTTGGGAGATGGTGAAGATGCATCCGGAGCAGCCCATCGTGTTGGAAGTGCCCGCAGAGGAAATCAATTATGCGGTCGGCTATCAATCGGCTAACAAAAAGGCGTTTCCCCAAGTGATATTTCGTTTGAAGAAGTGATTATAAAATCCATTACGACCATGGCGGCCATTGCTTCTACTACGGGCAGCACGCGTGGTGCCACGCACAGGTCGTTTCTGCTGGAACCTTTCAAAAGGGTAGGGTTGCCTTGAAAGTCAATGCTTGGCTGGTCGAAACGTACGGAAGGGATGGGCTTGAAGGCGACTGTGAAATTGACATCCTGACCGTTGGTGATGCCTGCCTGCACGCCGCCATCGTGGTTGCTTTGGAAAGAGAAGTCCGGATTTTGCAAGTCGTTGTATTGGCTGCCGCACATTTGTGCTGCCTCGTAGCCCAATCCGATTTCAAAGCCCTTGGCGGCATTGATGGACAGCATTGCATACGCTAAGCGTGCGGAGAATTTGTCGTAAACGGGTTCGCCCAATCCTGCGGGCAGGCCATGAATGGTGCAGCCCACGACGGCTCCCACGCTGTCTCCTTCGCGTTGTGCGGTGCCCATGGCTATGGTTTGTGCCGTGATGGAGATGTCCCTGCCGCGCAAAAAGAGTTTGGCAATGGCGCCGGCGACTACACGGCAGGCCGTTTGACGAGCGGAGGAACGACCGCATTGTTCGTTGTCGGTATAGCCGTATTTTTTTAAATAGACGTATGAACTGTGCGACGGGCGGATGATGTTTCGGTTCTCCTCGTTTGGATGTGCGTCCTGATTGGGAATGCGGAAACGGATAGGATCACCTGTGCTGAAGCCCGCCCTGTCAATGCCGGAACGGAACTCTACGGGGTCGCTTTCGCGCCGTTGGGTGGAATGTGCCTCGCGCGAGGGCGCGCGCCGACGCATTTCATCAGCAATAAAATCCGTGTCTATGTAAATGCCTGTCGGACAACCTTCAATAAGGCCTTCCAAACATTTGCCGTGTGTGTCGCCCCAGTCTGTCAGCTTGTAATGATTTCCGAATGTGTCAGCCATAGTGTGATTGTGAACAGTGATCAGTGATCAGTGAACTGTGAACTGTGAATGGTGATTAGTAATTAGTAATTAGTGAAATGTAATGATTGCCTGTTTTTGATTTTAAAATATTCTGAGATGTTTGGGCATTCGGTTATAGATTGGCGGCAAATTGGGGAACAAAGCGGTCAATGTCACCGGCTCCGATAGTTAGCAGTACTTCCTGTGGATGATTTTGCAGGTAGGGGAGAAGCTCCTCTTTCTGCAAAACGCGCTTGTGAGGATTTTGAACCAGCGAAAGCAGATAGTCGGAGGTGATGCCCGGAATGGGTTCCTCGCGAGCCGGATAAATGGGGAGCAGGATGACTTCGTCGAGTTGCGACAGGACGTCGGCAAACTGCTGGGCGAAGTCGCGTGTGCGGCTGTAGAGGTGGGGCTGAAAAATGCCCGTGATATGTTTTCCCGGATAAATTTTGCGCACGGCGCTGATGAAGGAGTGCATCTCTTCGGGATGGTGCGCATAGTCGTCAATATAGACAAGGTCGTCGCGGTCGATGATGTAGTCGAAGCGGCGTTTCACACCTCCGAAGGTGCTGAGTTTGTTGCGCAGGATGTTTTCCGTGAAGGTTGCGCGTAACGTTTTGTTGGTGCGTGCTTCCTCATGCAGTGCGGCGATGGCGGCGGTGGCGTTGAGCACGTTGTAAATACCGTTGGCACGCAGTTGCAAGTTCTCCAATACGCCGTCGGGCGTGCGCACGTCAAAGGTCGCGCGATTGGGCGCCTGCGTGATGTTGAAGGCATAATAGTCCGCTTCGGGATGCAAGCCATACACGAGTTTGTGCGGATGCTCGATTTGTGCGGCGATGCTCTCTTCGATAATGATACTGTTGTGGGATTGTAAGGCGAATTGTTGGAAGGCGGCGACGAGATTCTCACGTGTGCCGTAGATGTCGAGGTGGTCGGCATCCATGGAGGTGATGATGGCGGTGGTGGGATGAAGCGTTAGGAAGGAACGGTCAAACTCGTCGGCTTCTGCCACGGCCATGATGGGGTGCTCGCCCAAAACAAGGTTGTCGTCAAAATTCTTGGCAATGCCGCCGATAAAGCCCGCAATGCTGACTTCCGGAGCGAGCAGGTGGCAGACGAGCGATGTCGTGGTGGTCTTGCCGTGTGTGCCGGCTACAGCCACGGCGGGCATCTTTTCGGTAAGTTGACCGAGAATCTGCGAGCGCTTGTATAAAGGAATATTATGCTGTATGAAATATTGAAATTCCAAGTTGGTGCGGGGCACGGCAGGGGTATATACGGCAAAGTCGATGTCGGTGGGAATGTTGTCGCAATTGTCGTCAAAATGGATGATGGCGCCTTTGCGGGTAAGCATTTCCGTGATGGGCGAGGGCGTGAGGTCGTACCCGAAAACCTCGCAACCGTCTGCTAAAAAGTATTGGGCAATGGCGCTCATGCCGATGCCGCCAATGCCGAGGAAAAAGATTCTGCTATTTTTCATAAATCAGGAAAACGGTTCTTCTGTTCTTGGCGCGTCCGTATTCTGTGTTGTTGTCTGCAATGGGCTGCGTCTCGCCATAGCCCTTGAAACGGAGGCGGTTGGCAGGGATACCTTTGCCGATAACGTAGTTATACACGGCTTTGGCGCGTTGCTCCGACAAACGCATGTTGGCATCGTCGTTGCCGATGTTGTCGGTATGGCCCTGAATTTCAACTTTTACTGTCGGATTGTCTTTGAGAAATTCGATGAAGAGTGCCAATACCACTTTTGAATTTGCCGTGAGATTGAAAGAATTGGTCTCATAGTAGATGTCGCGCAAATCGCAAACTTTGCCCGTTTCAATGGCCTTGACTTCCGCATCTTTGGTAATGATGGACTCTTCCAATTGCTCGGGTGTTATGATTTGCGAATCGTAGGAGTGGCCCTCTTTTTTTACTGTTACGATGAGCGGTTGCGGGTTCTCTTTTTTAACCTCCGTGGCGACCGCATAGTTCTTGTTGTTGGCGCTGACCACGCCGGTAGCTATGATTTTGGCCGCTGTGTCGCGAATCTCAACCGTGGCGCCTTCCAAATCGTCGTCATCGGCAGTTACCTGTCCCTTGATGATGGCCATGGTGTGTGGACGTGCCTCTTCGTAAAGGTCGAATTGGTAGAAGTTCCAATCTTCGCGGTTGCCGATTTTGCGCGAGCAGAAATAACCTGTTTTACCATCCAAACTCACAAAGAAGTTGACATCGTCGCCGTCGGAGTTGATGGGGTACCCGATGTTTTTAGGGGCCTCCCATAGGTCGCGGTCGTTGAGTTTGGAATAGAAAATATCCTGGCCGCCTACGCCCTCGTGACCATTGGAGGAAAAATAGAGCGTCTTGCTGTCGGTATGAAGGAATGGCGCGCGTTCGTCCTTATCGGTGTTGATTGTAGGACCGACATTGGTTGGTTTGCGCCATGTGCCGTCGCTGTTGCGTTGGGTGTACCAAATGTCAGACCCGCCGATGCTGCCGGGACGGTCAGAAGCAAAAAACAACACTTTGCCATCTGAGCTGAGTGACGGCTGCGATTCCCACGAATCGTTACGATTGATGTTGGAACCCAAACTTTGCGGCGTGGTCCAATCTCCATCAATGTACTCGGAATAGTAGAGGTCGTAATTGTTGTATTTCGTGTTGCGTATGGTCGTCGGACAGCGTTTGGCAAAGATTATCAAATCGTTCGTGATATTGATGGTGGGGCTGCCTTCGCCAACCGAATTGTTGAAAGGATCTTCTAAGGGCTTCCCGGCAGGGAAAGAACCGTTCTTCTTTTTGCTGCAACTGAAGAACTCCCTCGTTGTACTTTCCTGGCCAAAGGGCGTATCCTCCGTGACTTCCATGCGGCGCGTGAAATAGAAATACTCGCCGTCAGGAGATAAGGTGCCGAGATATTCGTCCGCCTTCGTGGAAATTCCTTCCACCATCTTCGGCTCAAACGGCACCGGGTTGTTCAATATTTCCTGAAAGAATTTTGCCCTGCGGAGAATGATTTCCGCCTCTTCAAGGGTGGAATCCCCCGGCTGTGCGAAAGCATCAGGATTCTCAATGATGACTTGGGCAAACTTGATGGCTTCTGGAAAGCGCTCGTTGAAATATGCCAGTCGGGCAGCATAGATGTTGTGCTTGATTTTGAAGTAAGGACAAACATCGTGAATCCTGCCAAACGCAGACAAGGCCTTGTCCAAATCGGATTTGTTGGCGGTCTTTGGTTTGTAGTTGTTGGCTTCTATCGGGCGATACAATCCCAGGGCATAGTAGTAGTTGACTTCCAAATATTCGGGATGTTCGCCCAATAGCTCATCGTAAATTTCAAATGCCTCATCCTTTTTCCCCTTATTGTGCAAATCGCGGGCTTTTTTGAACAGCTTTTCGCTATTCTTGTCCATGACCTGCTGACAAGGATCGGTCTCGTCCTCTTGTGAGAACACAGGAAGACAAAGACATAGCAAAAGAAGGAGGTAAAGCAGACGACGCATCTTAGTTTTCGCTGAGGACGGTTTCGCCGGCTTCGATGATTTTGACGAAGTCGTCGGGTTTGAGGGAAGCACCACCAATTAAACCGCCATCGACGTTAGGTTGAGAGAAGAGTTCGAGGGCGTTTTTGGCATTGCAGCTGCCGCCGTAGAGAATATAGGTGGCAACGGCCATTTCGGTACCGAATTTTTTCTCGATGAGGGAACGGATGAAAGCTAACATTTCTTCTGCCTGTGCGGGAGTGGCGGTTTCGCCCGTGCCGATAGCCCAGATGGGTTCGTAGGCAATCATTGTGCGCTCCATCTGCTCCGGCGTGAGACTGAAGATGGATTCTTCAATTTGTTTTTGAACAACATTGAAATGGTTGCCGGATTTACGCTCTTCCAAAGTCTCGCCACAACACATCACGGGAACGATGTCGTTTTCTAAAAGGCGGAGCATTTTGTTTAACACGTTGGCATTGGTTTCGCCGAAATATTTTCTTCTTTCAGAATGACCTACGATGCAGAAGGAAATATCCATGTTGGCCATCATAGAAGCGGAAATTTCACCCGTGTAGGCACCATCTTCGTATTCACTTACGTTTTGCAAACCGGCATAGAACGGAGCGTCATCTTCATTGGCATGGTCTGTCACCAATTCCGCATATATGGCGGGTGGGCAGAGAACCACTTCGGTTTGAAGATTGTATTCTTCCAATTTTTCTTCAATTTGACAAATCAGATCTTCGGCTTCATCGAAGTTCTTGTTCATTTTCCAGTTTCCAATAACGATTAAGTCGGATCGTAGCCATGTCGTTCTGTGAGCCAAGGA
>JAZUEE010000347.1:0-4873 GCA_045639985.1 Bacteroidales bacterium | reverse complement strand
TATTGCCTAAAGTACGACACCAGCCGAGTGCGTGTTTGTTCGGATTTTTGGAATAGAGGATATTCCACAGGGTGTCGGCTTTTTTCAAGTAGTAAAGAGCTGAGTCCAAATGTTTTGTTTCAAGAAAAATGGATCCACGATTGTTGTATTTGACGTTGAGATGGAATGTTATCTCAGGGTTGATTGAGTCGGATAGGGATTCTAAAACCGATATGGCTTTCCAATTGTACGTCAATGCCTTTTGAACATTGCTACTGTCGTGGTCGAGAACACTGACGCTTCGGTACAGCTCGGATATGTTGGATAGATTGGTGGCATATCTTAACAAGGCGTCGTCGTCAATTTTGATAAGTTTCTCTCGGATGGTGTTACATTCGCTAAGGCATTCCTGCGCCTTGCCATACTGTTGGGCATCAATGTACACGTTGGCCAGAGTGCTGAGAATGTCGGATTGAATCTGCATGTAGGTGACGGAATCCATATCCTTTAATTTGTCTGCTTCTACTTGCGCTTGGCGTAGATTGTCTTCTGCTATGGAATATTGGTTTTGTTTGTACTGAACCACGGCCAAGTCGTGCCATATCGTTGCTTTTTCCAAAGGCGTTTGCGCCGTCGCAAGCGCTTTCTCTCCGAAAGCATTTGCCTTTTCCAATTTGTTTTGTTCTACTAAAAATTGGAAGTAGTCTTTCTGATATTGGAATTTTTCCGGGTCGGAAGAAAGAATGCTACTCAATATGGATTCTATCTTGAGGATGTTGCCCTCGCCTCCAGCCAAATTCCGGTAGGCGATTTCTTCCCGTAGCTTGGGGATGATTTGCTGTATTGCATATTCGGATTCATTGCGCAACGCGACCTTTTGGTTGAGTTGGTTGACCAAGTTTAAATTCTCAAAAAGCTGGATGGCTTGGTCAATACGTCCTTCTTCAAGACAGCGGAATGCCAAACTGCTGGTACTATCCAATACTTCATCACTAATACGGGCGAAAAGGTCCGCGTAAGCATCAATCTTTTCGTAAGCTCGTTTGAGTTCTTCTTCGGCTGTCAGCATTTTCTGTCGGTACTCTTCCGCATTGATGGCCTGGTTGGCAAGATCATCTTCCAATTTTTGAATCTTCCTTTTATATGCTTCTTCTGTGTATTTGTCCATTATGTTGTAATAGTGTGATCGTCTTTCGGTAATCACACCGCGGTGTGCCACAATGATGGTCATCGTGTCTTGTGAGCTCAAAGTCCAGCCGTCTTTGAAATCATAGATGTTGACAATCTCATAATCGTCTTTGGTGATCTTAACATTATAGATTACATCGCCGGGAAGGTGGCGGCTGAAGTGCAACTGGAATGTACCATCGGCATTTGAAACAACGGGCTGGAAATCGCTGGCACTTGGGATGGAAATGCCTACTCCTGCAATCGTTTTACCACGTGTGAGGTATTCCCTGACGATACCTTTCTGCGTTATTTGCCCGTTTGCATAAAAGAAAACAAACAGATTAAAACAAAGAATGTATAGTTGTCTCATAAAAATAAATTCGAGGTGCAACCCTTAGATTTTCAGCCGCAAAAGTAATAAAATATTGATACCGACCAAGCGGGGTTTCTCTGCTTTCTCTGAAATATCAGTGCTTTACGTTAACAATTGATTATTAAATTTTGAAGTTGAATTTTCTAAATCCTTGAAAACCAGATTCGATTTTTTCGTCGAAAACGCTTGACAAAGGCCTTTCGATAGCGTATCTTTGCGGCAAACTTTTGATGATGAAAGAACTTGAAAACACTTTTCCTGAAAATGACAACATCATAATTTATCGTAAAGAGGACATCTCGTTAGAAATCGGAGCCTCTCTAAAAGACTTAGGCAAAAAGTGGTTCGGATTCGCGTTGCTGCAGGATGTTGGTGTGGACGAAATAATGGGAAGAATCAAATCCTGTCGCTGACGCTCCGGTTTCACAAATTATCCTAATGACCCTAATTATCCAAATTCTAAAATGAAATTTGTGAAAGCACGCCGCAGGCGTCGTTTGATATAGTGTTACAGCAAAAGTTCTTTTTTGTATCTTTGCAACCTTTTGAAAAAACTGACTATTTTGAATAATATAGTATATAAAATTGGCGAAGGAATGGTCTCTCCGTTAGGGATGGATGTTACTTCCGTATATGAAGCCGTTTTGAGAGGGGAAAGTCGGGCCCGGCGATATGAAAATAAATTTGGAGTCCCAGAGCCCTTTTTTGCATCGCTTTTGGATGAAGAAACCCTCAATACGGCGTTTTGCGAATGGGCCGATGCACCTGTGGATTGTTATACGAAAGTGGAAAAAGCTGCCATAGTTGCTGCAGCGCAAGCTATCCGCGATGCGAACATTGACCCGAATAGCCCCGATGTCGTCTTTATTCTTTCTACAACAAAAGGCAATGTGGATTTGTTGTCTGAAAATCCTTTTGAACCGGAACGTGTGTATTTGTGGCGTATGGCTCAGGTAGTGACAGAGTTCTTCAACAATCCCAATATTCCAATGGTGGTGAGCAATGCCTGTATTTCAGGTTGTGCGGCACAGATAGCGGCCATTAATCAGTTGCGTTATGGCGATTATAAATATGCGGTAGTCATTGGCGCTGAAACGCTTTCGCAGTTCGTGATTTCCGGTTTTCAGTCGTTCAAAGCCCTTTCTCCAGAACGATGCAAACCATTTGACGTTCATCGTTGCGGATTGAATCTTGGAGAAGCGGCAGCGGCCATTGTATATGCTGTTGGACCGGCGGATATGGATTTGCCGAAGGGAACCTTTGTTGTGCAAGGTGCTGCTATAAATAATGATGCTAACCATATTTCTGGCCCTTCTCGAACCGGCGAAGGCCTGCTCCGTTCTATTTCTAAGGCACTCGCGGACTTTGATACAAAACGCTTGGCTTTTCTTAATGCGCATGGTACGGCTACGATGTACAACGATGATATGGAATCCGTTGCCATTGGTCGAGCAGGGCTGCAGAATGTCCCAGTCAATAGCTTGAAAGGTTATTTTGGACATACGTTGGGCGCTGCCGGTGTGCTGGAGACGATTTTATCCGCTCGCGCCCTATCCAATCGTGTCGTGTTGCCCACGTTAGGTACGGATGTGCCGGGTACGGTGACTCCAGTTAATGTCTGTTTGCAAAAACAGTCAACGTGCGGCGATAGTTTTATGAAACTCATTTCTGGGTTCGGTGGAAGCAATGCCGCTATGACTTTCTCTGTGATACGTTTTGATTCTTCCAACTAAGGCCCTTTATTTCCCAAGAAATTTGAAACTTGAAACTTGAAAACTGAATGAATACAGACACACACAACATAGTATCTTCTTGTAGTATAAACGGTAGTAACGTCTTGCTTAATGGTAAAATGATTTTACAGCGCACAGCAGATGGCGATTGGCTTGCAGCGATTTACCATGCTATAGAAATGCAGTATCCGAAGTTCTTTAAAATGGACAACTTATGCAAAGCCGGTACATTGGCAGCAGAATTGTTGCTGGGCGATTATAATTTTGACCGAGAGTCGGTGAAACCGGATTGGGCCGTGATATTGATGAATAGCGCCTCTTCTTTGGATGACGACCGTCGTTATCAATTGACAATTGCCGATAAGGATAACTATTATCCCAGTCCCGCAGTGTTTGTATATACATTGGCCAATATTGTCACTGGTGAAATCTGCATTCGGCACAAGATAGGAGGGGAGAGCTCTTTCTATATTTTCGAGCAGTATTCTCCAGAACGAATGGATGAATTAGTGGATCAGGCATTTACTTCCACACCGGAGCTGACGCATATTCTCTGTGGTTGGGTCAACGTGGATGGATCGGAAATTGACGTGAGAATGCAGTTAGTGGTTCGATAATGTTGTTAAACAAACGCTCACCTTTCCTCAGCAGAAATAGCAAAGCCAATTTTCAAAAATCCTTGTTGCGACTACGCCTGAAGCCCTCAATGTCGCCTTCGCGCAACGAGCGCACAAAGCGGCTGATTTCAAAACCAGACTTGCCCTGAACAGTGTTGTTTTAATAAGGTCGCGAAAATACGAAAAATGGACTAATGTGTGAGCCGTTAATTGTGAGCTGAAAAGTGTAAGTGCCTATAAGGGCGGAAGGTTAATAGTTATAAAACAACAAAAAAAGTCCCGTACCATTTGGTACGGGACTTTTTTATATAAAGTATATCTACTATTAGATAATACCTTGAGCTAACATAGCTTTAGCAACGCGCATGAAACCAGCGATGTTTGCGCCCTTAACATAGTTGATAGAGCCATCAGCTTGTTTACCATATTCAACGCACATATCATAAATGTCGTTCATGATTTTGTGCAATTTAGCGTCAACTTCAGGAGCGGTCCAGTTGATGTGACCTGCGTTCTGGCAGATTTCAAGACCGGAGGTAGCAACACCACCAGCGTTTACAGCTTTACCAGGAGCGAAAGGAATGCCAGCGCCTTGGATAGCAGCGATAGCGCCAGGTTGGCAACCCATATTGGAAACTTCAGCAACATATTGTACGCCGTTAGCGAGCAATTCTTTAGCGTCTTCTTCAGCCATTTCATTTTGGAAAGCGCAAGGGCAAGCGATGTCACACTTAACTGTCCAAGCCTTCTTACCAGGAGTGAAGATAGCTTTACCAGGGAATTTGGTAGCCATATCTTCAACTTTGTTACGACGAGAGTCGCGCATAACGAGCATATAGTCGATCATTTCTTTGTTTACGCCTTCAGGAAGTTCGCAAACGCCATCAGGGCCAGAGAGAGCGACAACCTTAGCACCGAGTTCAGTAGCTTTGATAGAAGCACCCCAAGCAACATTACCGAAGCCAGAGAGAGCAACTCTCTTACCTTCCATCTTGTCACCG
>JAZUEE010000346.1:0-12038 GCA_045639985.1 Bacteroidales bacterium | reverse complement strand
GCACATGGATTCCTCACGCGAAACATTTCACGACCATCCCGTCTATACGCTATCGGAGATTGCGATGAGCCTTCACCGCGTGGTGGAACGTACCTATCCGCAACCTTATTTCATTAAGGCGGAGATCCTTAAGCTTAACTTTTATCCGCATAGCGGACATTGTTATCCTGAATTGGTGGAAAAAGAAAACAATTCCATCAAGGCGGAGATGCGTGCCGTGATTTGGGCATCCAATTATCAGCAAATCAACGCGCGGTTTCGACAGATCACGGGCGAATCGTTAAAAGAGAATATCAGCATCCTATGCCTGGCTTCGATTGAGTATAGCCCCAAGCACGGTTTGGCGCTCCATATCCAGGATATTGAGCCATCTTACACGTTGGGTGAGATGGTTAAAAACCGCAATGCCGTTATCGAACGGCTGAAAAAGGAAGGCGTTTTCTCCAACAATAAAAACCTCAAAATGCCGCTGCTGCCTAAGCGCATTGCGGTCATTTCTGTTGAAACCAGCAAAGGTTTCAGTGATTTTATTTCCACACTCAACAACAATCACTATGGTTATTGTTTTGAGACGGAACTGTTTCCGTCAATTCTGCAAGGCGACAAAGCTATTACGGGCATTACGGGTCGCTTGGCAGAGATTGAGATGCGGCGGGAAGAGTTCGACTGCGTGGTCATTGTGCGCGGCGGCGGGGGCGATGTGGGCCTCAGCTGCTATGATGACTATGGGCTGACACATCGCGTGGCGACATTCCCACTGCCGATTCTCACAGGCATTGGGCATTCCACAAATTTGAGCGTCACCGATATGGTGGCGCACACCTACAATATCACGCCCACTGACGTGGCGTTTGCCCTTATCCACTATTTCCAGGATTTTGACGAAAAGGTGCAGCATTGTCAGGAGCGTCTGGTGGAACGCGCCAAGGAGATTCTCGCACGCGAAAAACAGATGCTTACCGAATTGAATGCCGCGCGCAAAATCGCCGCTCCAAAAATTTTGACGCAACACCGTCAGCAGTTAGGACAATTGTCACAGCAGATGGCCCTCAAAGCTAAGGAAATGCTGCTGACACAGAACAAAGAAATCTCTGTCCTTTGGAACGATTTGGTCCGCTTTAATGATCGAAAGATGGAACGCGAACGCGAGCAACTTAAAATGCTCTCATCCCAAATGACTGTCTTAAGCCAGCAATTCCTACAACGTCAACATGAACGGGTGGCGACGTTGGAAGATAAAGTAACATTGCTTCATCCGGATAACATTCTCAAACGTGGTTTCAGCATCACACGCCTCAACGGTAAGGCCGTCACCTCTGCAGAACAATTGCGGGCTGGTGATGAGTTGGTTACGAAAGTATTTGAAGGTGAAGTGACAAGTGTGGTGAAATAATTGATTATTTTCATTAGATCCTACGGCCTATGCGACAGCGGACCGCGGCAGCGATTGAAGCACATTTACTTGCGTGCGGGTGGGGAAACGGTGTTTTTTTCAAAGAAGCAAATCTGGACAATTCGGAAGCAAAGTATGCGCCTGACGGAGCATTGTGGGAGGGGAGCAAGTTAGTGCGGAAAGCGCGACGGCACGGCGTTGGACGGTGGGTCGGGGTGCCAGGCCGCCCTAATTACGAATAACATACAATATCGTTCACTGCTGTAAGAAAACAGTCTTATGGCCTCTCTTTTTCCCTTCTGATAAAATAAAATCCAAAGCTATCGAAAAAAGTGTATTTTCGCCGCCGTTAGTAAAAGCTCTTACTAATAAGGTAAAAGCCTATACTAAAATGATAAAACCTTTTACTAATTATGGAAGAAAATAGATTCTTTATTTCTGGAATACAGCAAGTTGGCATCGGAACGATGAATTTTCGAAAATCTTGGAATTGGCTCATCGAAATGTTCGGTGCGGAAACAAAAATATTGGAAGATGACACCGTAGCTGAGAGAATGTTGCCCTATACGGGCCATCAGCCGCAAAAACGTCACGCCTGTATCGCGATGAATTTGCAGGGCGGCGGCGGCTTTGAAATCTGGCAATATTCCGAACGTCAGCCTCAGCCCGTTGCCTTCGATGTTCAGATTGCCGACCTCGGCATTTTCTGTGCCAAAATCCATTGCCGCGATGTGAACGCTTTTCACCAAGCTGCTTCCCAAAAATGGAAGGATTGCGGTCAGGTGCATTTTTTGCCAAACGGCAAAAAGACGTTTTATATAAAAGATTTGTACGGCAATTATTTCCAAGTTGTGGAATGTGACCAGATCTACATTGAGAAAAAAAGTCTGACGGGCGGTATTGCCGGTGCAATGGTTGGTGTGAGCAATATGGAATCCTCTTTGAAATTCTATAAAGAAGTGTTGGGTTATGATAGTGTTGTCTATGATGTGAGCGGAAAATTCCAGGATTGGGATTTTCTCAATGGTGCGGAACAGGAATACAGACGTGTGCTGCTTACAACGTCAGCTCCGCGAAAAGGCGCATTTGCAGAAGTGTTGGGTAATAGCACCATCGAATTGGTGCAGGCCTTGGAACGCGTACCCCGCAAAATCTATGAAGGCAGATACTGGGGCGATCCCGGATTTATCCAGATTTGCTTTGACGTGACGGGAATGCGCGAACTGGGAGGCTTTTGCGCGTCAAAGGGTTTCCCGTTCACCGTGGATAGCTGCCCGAATGGCGAGCAATTCGATATGGGTGAGGCATCTGGCCATTTTACCTACATTGAAGATCCGGATGGTACGCTGATAGAATTTGTTGAAACCCATCGTATCCCAATCGTGAAGAAATTGGGATGGTATTTAGATATGAACAAACGCGATAGGACAAAGGCGCTGCCTAAGTTCGTGTTCCGTATGTTGGGATTGGTATCCAAAGAAACAATTAAACAATAGAGATATGCAAATAGATATTTTTGACAAAATCCGCCACTCATCTGGCGGCCCGATTGGGCAATTCAGAGATAAAGCCGAAGGCTATTTCACTTTCCCGAAATTGGAAGGTGAATTAGGACCTAAAATGATGTTCAACGGACAGGAAGTCCTCTGTTGGAGTTTGAACAACTATTTGGGCTTGGCCAACCATCCGGAAATCCGAAAAGTAGATGCCGAAGCCGCTGCCCGTTGGGGTTTGGCTTATCCGATGGGAAGCCGTATGATGACCGGCCAAACGGCCTTGCACGAGAAATTGGAACGCGAATTGGCGGAATTCGAATGTAAGGAGGCCGCTTTTGAGTTCAATTTCGGCTATCAGGGCATCGTTTCCACCATCGATTCTTTGGTCGGACGTCACGATGTGATTGTGTATGACGCAGAAAGTCACGCCTGCCTGTTGGATGGTATTCGTCTGCACATCGGCAAGAAGTTCAAATTCCGTCATAATGACATTGCCGACTGCGAAAGGATTCTGGCTCGTTCCTGTCAGATTGCCGATGAACAGGGTGGTGGCGTTTTGGTTATCACGGAGGGCGTGTTCGGTATGACGGGCGCATTAGGCATTCTCGACCAAATTGTGGCTCTGAAGCAGAAGTACAAGTTCCGCTTCCTCATTGACGACGCGCACGGCTTTGGCGTGATGGGACCTAACGGTCGTGGCACTTCCGAACATTTCGGTGTGATGGACGGCGTGGACCTCTACATCGGCGCATACGCCAAATCAATGGCCATCGTTGGCGGTTTCGTGGCTTCCGAAAAAGACATCATCACCTATTTGAAATACAATATGCGTTCCCAAATGTATGCGAAGTCTCTGCCTATGCCGATTGTGGAGGGCTGTTTGAAGAGATTGGAGATTATCCGCGGCCCGGAAGGCGATGCGCGCCGTGCCCAACTTTGGAAGGTGACGCGCCGTTTGCAGAACGGTTTCCGTGAATTGGGTTACGATATCGGACCTGCTGAGGCTTGTGTTACGCCCGTGCATCTTGCCTGCGGCGTCAATCAGGCATCTAACATCGCCGTTGATTTGAGAGAGAACTACCACATTTTCTGCTCCATTGTGACGTATCCGGTCATCCCTCCCGGAATGCTGATTTTCCGCGTCATCCCGACAGCCGCACACAGTATGGAGGATGTGGAACGCACCTTGGATGCTTTCCGCGACATCAAAGTGCGCTTGGCAAGAGGCGATTACGATAAGGATATGCCCGATATGTCGTTGATAAAATAGGGAACTGTGAATCGATATATGCGAGTTTAAAAAATAAGCACTGGCAAGTTGAAAATATAGAATTGATGGAAACTATTTGGATAACGGGTGCCTCTTCGGGAATTGGAGAAGCTTGTGCCTATCAATATGCGGAGGCAGGCAAACAGCTGATACTGACTTCTTCACAACGTGACCGTTTGGAAAAGGTGGCAGAACAATGCCTCCAAAAAGGTGCGAAAAACGTCTGCGTCCTGCCATTCGATTTCCGGAAAACCGATGGGTTGGAATTGCTGGTGAGGACGGCATGGGATACGTGGGGCGGGGTAGATGTCTTATTCTGCAACGCGGGCATCAGTCAGCGCACCACCGTCGAAGACACGTCGATGAGTATGGTGCGGCAGATTATGGAAGTGAACTTCTTCGCTCCTGTAATCTTGTCCAAGATGATGCTGCCTATGATGGTTTCCGCCGGCGGCGGCCACATTGCCGTGACCACCTCTATTGCAGGCTGTTTCGGATTTCCGTTGCGTTGCGCGTATAGCTCCTCCAAACATGCTTTGTACGGTTTCTTTGAAACACTGCAGGCAGAGTATTACGATAAGGACATTCACGTGACGATGGTTTGCCCGGGACGTGTGCAAACCAACATCTCCAAAAACGCCCTCGACAAAGGAGGCAACCGTCACGGGGTGATGGATCCCGGACAGGCTTCCGGACTTACGGCGGAAAAAGCCGCCAAACAAATTGTCCGTGCCATCCAAAAAGGAAAACGCGAAATCTATGTCGGGAAGAAAGAAATCCTGATGGTTTATGTCAAAAGATTCTTCCCCGGTTTGTGCGCAAAACTGGCAAGAAAAATCAAAGCTGTATAACTATGACTAATCTCTTTGAAGAACTCAACAAGGACTATCGTTTTAAAGAAGGATTCCATACTTGTATAAACTGTGGAACCTGTACGGCTGTGTGCCCTGCTGCGGAATTTTACAAATATGATCCTCGGCAGATTGTGAACACGGTGCAAACCAAAGACGATGAACAGATTGAAGCGCTGCTGAAGTCGGATACGATTTGGTATTGCGGCGAATGTATGAGCTGCGTGACCCGCTGTCCGCGCAAAAACGGTCCCGGCCTCGTCATAATGGCACTGCGGGATTTGAGCATCCGGACCGGCTGCTTCGTACAATCCGAAAAAGGTCGGCAGATGCTTCCGCTCACGCACATTATGACCCGCAACATTCTGGAATATGGATATTGCGTGCATCCTAAGACATTCAAATGGGCCGACCATTTGGAATCCGGACCGGTGTGGAAATGGCATACCGAACATTTGGAGAAGAGTCTCGAACGGCAAGGCGCCAACTATATGGGTGACGGCCCCGGCATTCTTCGTAAAATCCCGCAGGAGTCTTTGGATGAATTGCAGGCCATTTTCGATGTGACGGGCGGCACGGAACGTATTCGGACGGTGGAACGTTTCTCCGCACAAAAAGCCGAAGAGATGGGTATGGATATAGAAACCTACGAGCGGTATGCTTTTGAATACTGTTCAGACAAACATTTTAACGAATAATATGATATACGAAGGAAAACAGAGAATTTGGAGTGATTATCAAAAGGATATTCCGGATGACCATTGGTATTATGTTCGTAGTTGCATCCGCCAGAACTTCTTTCCGGCGAGCGAGAAAATGTTTACGGAAATCACTCGGAATGTTCTCGGCAAAGATATTTATGAAACCCCACACCATACTACTTGCGGCGGTATTGCCTACCATTGCGATACGTTGCCGCAGGAAACGGCTATGACCATTGTCGCGCGGCAATTTGCCCTGATGACGGAAGCCGGCTATGAAAATTACGTGCCCAGCTGCATAACATCCTTCGGCAACTATGCCGAAATCCTTGAAACCTGGCGCGAATTTCCTGAGTTGGAAACCCGCATTCGAGAATATCTGTGGAAGGCTTGTCGTAAGGAATTTGTCAAACCCAAATATCTGGCCCATACCAGCGACCTGATTTACCATTGGCGGAACAAAATAGCCGAGAAGGCCCAATTCAAACTCGTCCACAAGGACACCGGTGAGCCTTTGCGCATAGTGGAGCACATCGGCTGCCATTATGCCAAGATGTTTCCCAGTAAAGGCGTCGGCGGCGCCGAATATCCATACGTGCTCGCCGGTATGATTGAAAGTTGGGGTGGCAAAGTCATTGACTATCCCGAACGGAGACACTGCTGCGGTTATGGCTTCAGGCAATATCACGTCAAAGCCAATCGTGGTTATAGTCTTTCTAATACACATAAAAAATTTGAATCTATGGAGCCTTTCCGCCCGGATGCCATCGTTACGAATTGTCCGGGTTGTCCCTATTTCTTAGACAGATGGCAGTATGTCATCGCCGAGCAGACGGGACGCACGTATGGCGAAAACGGATTCGGAATACCCGTGCTCACGTACGAAGAACTCGCCGGCTTGGTGTTGGGCTACGACCCTTGGGATTTAGGTCTGCAACTTCATCAGGTCGCCATTGAACCGCTGTTGGACAAACTCGGCGTGAATTACGATCCGGCAGCCAAGTACTTGGGACTTAATAAAGAAAATCTTATGAAACCGGAAATGCCGAAATCTATAAAATGCTTTTAATGATGAAAGAAAATGTTGTTATCATTGGTGGCGGAATTGCGGGAATGGAAGCGGCCAAACAGCTTTTGCTGTTGGGACTGAATCCTATTATCGTTGAAAAATCGGACAACTTGGGCGGCCACGTGGCAAACTGGCACAAGCTGTTCCCAGATATGACGGCCGCAGTGGATGTTATAATCGAATTGAAGAAGAATATCGTCGGTGCCACCGTATTTCTCAGTACCACTATTAAATCTATTCAACAATCAGAAAACCAGTATCATTTCAAATTGAGCAATGGCGCCAGTCTGGACGCGCGTGCCGTATTGGTGGCTTCCGGATTCAGTCTGTTCGACGCCTCCAAAAAGGAAGAGTACGGTTATGGCGTTTATGACCACGTCATCACCAATCAGGATTTGGAATTGTGGATGAACGGCAATCAGGACTCCCGAATCCCGGAAACTCCCCAAACGGTTGGCTTTGTCCATTGCGTGGGCTCCCGCGATTTGAAGGCCGGAAACAGCCAATGCTCCAAGGTCTGCTGCACAACGGCTGTCAAGCAGGCCATTGAAATGAAGGAACGATTCCCGGAACTCAACGTCTATTGCTTCTATATGGATTTGCGTCTCTTCGGCAAAAAGTACGAGGATTTCTATATCAACGCGCAGCGTGACTTCGGCGTCCATTTCGTGCGCGGCCGTGTTTCAGAAGTCAGCGAAACCATTGACGGACGCTTGCAGGTGAAAGCGGAGGACACACTGGTCGGGAAACCCGTGAAATTGCAGCTGGATTTGTTAGTGCTGATGGCCGGGATGGTTCGCAATACGCAAATCGACAGTTTTGCCGAAGCGGCCCATTTGGAAGTTGACCAAGATGGTTTTTTGAAAAGTCGGGACAATATCAGCCACATTGTGGAATCCAAGCGGCAGGGTGTTTTTTACGCGGGCGCCTGCACAGGAACCAAAACAGTGCCCGAAACGATTGCGGAGGCCCGTGCCGCCGTCCTTAATATTTACCTTTATCTCCAAACATTATGATGAATTTCGGATTTACATTAAGCAAAAGTGCGACTATAGAATTAAACGCTGTGGATGTCCATTTGTACGAAAACCTGTGCAAACGAGAACCCAATGTCAGAGTGTGTATGAATTGCGGCTCCTGTGGCGCCACCTGTATGGCCGCCCCCTTTAGTGGGATGAGCGTGAGAAAAGTCTTGACCGGCCTCCAACGCGGACAAGATGTTCGTATGTTGCTGTCCAACTGTATGCTTTGCGGTAAATGCTCGATGGTCTGCCCGCGCGGTATTAATACTAGAAATCTGATTTTGACTATTTGCAAACTATATGATTGATCGTATATCTTCTGGCTTTCATCCTTTTGTCATTCCGTTTTTGGCAGGTATGGCCTTCGTGTTGGGCTATTGCTTTTATGGAATCCTTAAAATCCTGCTGCAGCTTTCCGCCAAGGATCGTCGCCGTTTCTTTGTCTCTTTGGTAACACCACGGATAGCATTCAAGAATATTCGCGACATTTTTTGCGACTGCCTCTTCCACGTCAAGTTGTGGAAACGCAATCGCGTGTTGGGTTATATGCATTCGAGCATCGCATTCGGATGGTTTATGCTGATTCTCCTGGGCCACGTGGAAGTGATACTTCTGATGCCGAACCGTCTGCATCTTTTCTACTATCCGATATTCTTTAACTTCTTCGTAATAGCCGATGAGGTAACAATCGGAAGTGCCATTCTGTTTTTCCTGATGGATTTCTTTTTGCTGGTTGTCCTCAGCGGCATAGTGTTGGCAGTTATTAAACGTATCTCTTCCAAAATTTTCGGAATGCGTCGTACGGCGCGCCCCTCTTTGGTAAATAGAATAGGGATGTATGCTTTATGGCTGATTTTCCCTTTCCGCTTGTTTGCGGAAACGCTCACGGCGCATATAACAGGCGGCTCGTTCCTGACCAATCCAGGCAATCGTCTGTTTTGCAGCATTTTCGGAGAGAATTTGAATATAATGCCCGCTTGGTGGGCGTATTCCATTGCGCTGTTTGTGTTTATGGTGGTGCTCCCATTCTCCCGTTATATGCACATTCCGGCGGAAATAATGCTGATACCGATGCGCAACGCGGGACTGAAAATCCGCGATGCCCGCAAGGGCTTCGCCCGTGTGCAAGTGCTCAGCTGCCCTAACTGCGGTGTCTGCATTGACGCTTGCCCGATGAGTGTCGATAAGGCCAATGTCAAAGACTGTACGGTCTATCTGACCCGGCAAATAAGACGCAAAAACGAAGAACGCATCGCTGAAATCAGCGACAAATGTCTGCTTTGCGGCAAGTGCCAGTCGGTCTGCCAAGTATGTGTGGAAGGTCCCCATCTCAGAATGGCGCAGCGCGCGATAAGGCATTACAAACTGAGTCCCGATTATTCCAATATTGACGTGCAACCGATGATTGACACGGTGCAGAACAGCAAAGTCCTCTATTTCAGCGGCTGTATGAGCCAACTCACGCCTAATATCGGCAAAAGTGTGGAATCCATATTGACGAAAGCCGGTGTGGATTTCACGTGGATGGACCGCGAAGGCGGCCTTTGCTGCGGACGGCCGATGTTTACGGCAGGCCGCGTGGCGGAAGCAGAGGAACTGGTGCGCAAGAATGAGGAAGTCATCCTGAAAAGCGGCGCCAGCATTCTGTTGGTGAGTTGTCCGATTTGCTATAAGATGTTTCGCGAAAATTACGAACTCCCCGGCGTTGACGTGGTACATTATGTGCCCTTTATCCATCAGTTGATGAAGTCTGGAAAATTGGAAGTGAAAAAAGATAATGTTACGTATGTTTATCACGACCCGTGCGAATTGGGCAGGGGCTGCGGAATGTACGGGGAACCCCGCGAACTGCTCGCCGAAGTGGTGGGCTTGGCTGAGGCGGATAAAAATCGGAAGGAAAGCATTTGCTGCGGCGGCTCGTTAGGCTCTCTCACGTTGGACTTCGAACATAGGAAGAAAATAACCCTTTCTGCATTGGAGAACCTGTATTCCAGTCAGGCGGATGCCATTGCCACGGCCTGCCCGTTGTGTAAAAACACTTTCGCCCGCTATGCAGACCGCCCAGTCAAAGATATTGCGGAAATCGTGAATGAGAATAGTGAACAGAGAGGTGTGATTTGTGTGCAGTGAACTGAGTCAAGGTGACTTTGTGTTGTGCTAATATATTGAATAATTGGCATTTATATATTTTTGTAAAAAGAATAAATTAAAATAATGGATATGAGTTTTACACCGACAAATTATCTTCTGCAAAATGTGGCCACTGGTCGTCAGTTTGAAGACGAAGGCTGGATGTTGAACGACCCCGAGTGCGAGAAACCTTCGCTGATTCGGGCTGTTTATGAGAAAAAACAGTTTGAAGTTCGTCCCGACTTGGACGGTATTTTCAGATATGCCAATTGGCTGCCTATCAAGTGCACTCTTCAAAATTCCTGCGCACCGGTGACGTACAAGTCTGAAGGTCTGGCAAAATTCTTAGGACTGAAAAACCTGTACATCACTTTCTCCGGTTGGAATCCTGCAATAGGGGCAAAGATGCAAACCTGTTCTTTCAAGGAGACAGAGGCTTACTCCGTACTTTCGAGACTTGACGCGGATGAAGAGCGGGTGCTGATTGTGCAGTCTGCTGGAAACACGGCGCGTGCATTTGCGCAAGTGTGTTCCGACAACCACATCCCCGTGGTGATTTGTGTGCCCGAAGATTCGTTGCGCGATTTGTGGTTCCGCCACGAACTATACGATTGCGTGAAGTTGGTGGCTGTGCCGCACAAATGCGACTATTACGATGCTATTGCAGTAGGCGAGAAGTTGGCGTTGAGTCCCCGCTATTTTTTGGAAGGCGGAGCCAAGAACATCGCACGCCGTGATGGTATGGGCACTACGCTGTTGAGTTGCGTGGAACAAACTGAGCGCATTCCGGATGCCTATTTCCAGGCGGTTGGCTCCGGAACGGGTGCTATTGCGGCTTGGGAAAATGCTTGCCGATTGGCTGAGGATGGTGGATTTGGGGAAAATAAAATGCGTGTCTATGTGGCTCAGAACAAGCCGTTTTCCATTATGTACGACTCGTGGAAGGCGCAGTCCCGAGCCTTGCTGGATTTGAGCCCGGAGGATGGCCGTCGTGATGCTGAGGTTATTTTGGCCAAAGTGTTGGCCAATCGCAAGCCGCCTTATAGCTTGGCCGGTGGTTTGTTTGATGTGCTGACCATTAGTGGCGGCGATATGTTCTTAGCCGACAATCAGGACATTGTCTATTGGATGATGCAGTTCCGCAATCTGGAAGGCTATGACATTCTGCCTGCTTCCTGCGTGGCCGTTTCTGCTTTGGCACAAGCGCTTCGCGAAGGCAAGGTGAATGCCGACGAGTACGTTATGCTCAATTGCACGGGCGGTGGGACCTTGGAGGCAATGAGCGACGGATATGTATTGAAAAAACCGGATTTGATAGTGAGCCCGACACTCTCTAATGAGGAAATTATAGCTCAAGTGGATCGCCTGTTTTAGCCAAAGATTGTGTTTGTGCGGTCATATTGTCCGACAACTTGTTTAAAGTTGCCAAGAAGTTCCGCAGCTCTTCTTCACTGATGCCCTCTAAAATTTTTTCCAATAGGGAGATACCTTTTTCCTTGGTGCCTAATTTCATTTGTTCTGCCTTTTCTGTTAGGACGATGATATTGGCGCGTCTGTCGCGTTTGCTTTGAACGCGGACTAACAATTCCTTTTTTTCCAAGGCGTCAATCAGCTTGGTGATGGAATTTTTATCTTTCTGCATCGTGTCAGCCAACTGCTGCTGCGTCATCCTCCCTTCATTCCAAAGCACGTCTATAAGCAGGAACTGCTCTGGGGTGAGCCCTATCTGGCTTTGTTTCAGCATTAGGGAGGTATATTGTTTGAGCTTGCATCCAACAAGGTTCAGATAAACGGCGATTTCCTTTGATAGTAGCATTTGTATATAGTCTTAAAGGGTTACTATTGGGGCGGCAAAAATAATTTTTTTAGGAAAAAATAGGTATGTGAAAGATGAAAAGAAGAAGTTATTTTATTCTGAAATACTCCATCACCTTATACATATTGCATAATGCCTGATTGGGCTGCATGCTATTGAATGATGGAAGTAACTTTGCATTTTGAATCGCAGCCGGCAATTCTGCCTTCAAACGGCCATACAAAGTGTTATTGGGAGAAAGATAGTACTTCTCCTTTTTTTCATAATCACGCAGTTTTTCGGTCTTTTTT
>JAZUEE010000345.1:0-8972 GCA_045639985.1 Bacteroidales bacterium | reverse complement strand
CTTTTCAAACACATTATACAGAAGCGGAATCTTCTTAGATTCCGCTTTTTTAATTTTAATACATGAATACAATATATCAATAATCAATTAATACAAGAACCAAATACTCGATTTGATGAACAGAAATTTAAGACTTGCTCTTTCTATAATACTATTTGTACCAATCTTCGCATTAGCTCAAAGTTCCGAACACGATGACTTCGGTATTTGGGGCGATATTCAAGCCACAAAAAACTGGGATAAATTTTACGTGGCATTGAGAGCCGAAGGACGAAGTAATAATATGTCACGCTCTTTAGATTGCTGGTACATAAGACCAATCATCGGCGTGAAGCCATTAAAATGGTTGAAAATTGATGCCGCATACGATTTCCTCATGCTCCCCGAGCAACGCATTCGCCACGATTTTTTGTTTTCCATAACCGGGACATTAAAAAGAGAAAATCTTAGCGTATCCTTGCGTGAACGATATATGATGATGTGGATACAGCAAGACAACAAATTTTCGCACGCATTACGTTCGTATTTAATTGCACAATATCAAATCGGGAAAAGTCCATTTGCTCCCTATTTGGCAATTGAAATGTTCACATGGGATAAATGGCAAAAAACACGTCACTATGTGGGAACCGAAATCAAAGTTTCCGAACATAGTAGCTTTGATATCGCCTATATGTACTATACTTTTGCCAACAAACCTGCCGAACATCTAATTGTAGGTGGATTTCATTTAAAATGGTAATTTCACAACGACATAGAAATCAAAGATTTATTTCTATGAATGATGTCAAAATTTCGGCTCTTACTTCATAAATAAATCCGTGTATTCAAAATTGACACTATCAAAAAGACCTTTGTCTGTCAATTTCAAATTTGGAATAACAGTCAGAGCCATAAAGCTCAACATCATAAACGGCTCATCCAATTGGCAACCCAAACGAGAAGGAATACCTTTAATTTTTTTAAACTGCCGCGCGACCTCTTCCCCTTTACATGGGCTCATCAAACCGGCCACCGGTAGCGGAAGACTTACAAAAGACATACCCTGATTATTCGATTCGCACACAGCTATAGCCCCTTTCATTTCTATGAGATGATTAATCACCGCCACCAACGACTCATCATCCGTACCGACTGCAATCAGATTGTGACTGTCATGCGCAACGGTAGAACCAATCGCACCCGCTTTTATACCAAATCCTTTGATAAAGGCCACTCGTGGTTTATCAGCCGAATAACGATTATACACGACCATTTTCAGCACATCATGAGCCACATCTGAAACCACATTATCACCATTAATCAACGGTTTGTCAAGTTCGACCTCCGTAAAAAGAGAACCATTAGAGGCAACAATAACGCGCATAACACCTTCATCGGGCTTAACATGCACATCTTTAATAGTAATCGGCTGTGCATGAAAGATATTTGGATAGTTATCCTCTGCAGGCATTTCATTCTCATCAACACATTTTTGCACCCCTATACATTCCTCACCGGCGATATATGTTTGTATAATATTGAAATCCTGCAAATTATCTACAACTACAAAATCTGCAGAATCGCCTTGTTGCAACAATCCGCATGGAATATGATAATGTTCGACCGGCGTGACGCAAGCAGCCTGCAAAACATTGAACAAAGGATATCCTACATTCAGGGCCTTCCTAACCATCTCGTTGATATGGCCCACTAACAAATCATCCGGATTTTTATCATCCGTACAAAACATCAACTGCTTGGGATACTCAAGCAACAGTGGTGCCAATGCTGAGAAATTATGAGCTGCGCTACCATCACGTATCGCAACTTTCATACCCAAATTCAGTCGTTCGCGTGCCTCCTCCAAGGTTGTACATTCATGATCTGTGGCAATGCCAAAACTTGCATATTTGCGCAAATCATCGCCCATTACACCAGGTGCATGGCCATCAACGGGTTTACCGACTTTATGAGTAAGTTCTATTTTGCGAAGCACTTCCGGGTCTTCAAATATCACCCCGGGATAATTCATCATCTCGGCCAAGCCATAAATATCCGGATTCTGTAACAGGACTGCGATATCATCCGAATCGATACGATGACCCACCGTTTCAAAATTCGTGGCCGGGACACAAGAAGGAGCGCAAAAACAGAAATGGAAATTCGTCTTTTTAGCTGATGCTATCATATACTCAACACCTTTCACCCCCAACACATTGCCTATCTCATGCGGATCGGCCACAACTCCCACCGTGCCATGCCGAGAAGCAATTAATGCGAAATTCTCCGGCAGCAGCATCGTACTTTCTATGTGTACATGAGAATCGATAAAACCAGGCATGACATATTGGTCATCAACAGAACTTCTTCGCTCTACAGCACAAATCCGTTGATGGTCAAACTTAATTACACCATCAAAAATTTGTTGATTTTTGACATCAATAATATGTCCACTGATTTCCTTCATTAACGCGCCTTAAAGAGGGTCGCGAAAGTACAAAATTTTCCTATTTTTGCCACTTTCTAAATCATTTTATTCATAAAAACATTCTTAACCATCTGTATTTCATTAAAAACAACTCACCTATGAAGAAGAGCATCCTTGTTATTTTATTCTCAATCAGCACATTATTCGCTTTTGCCCAACAAATACCGATGCCATACGATGAAACAGCCGACGCCATAAAGCAAATCAATGAAGCCGTGCAACAAGCCCATACTGAGAATAAATACGTATTATGTCAGGTGGGCGGGAACTGGTGCCCGTGGTGTCTTCGTTTTGCCGCATTGGCACAAACCGACTCCATCATTCATCCTATCATTGAAGACAATTTTATCTATATACATATCAATTATTCAAAAGGGAACAAAAATCCAGAAGCCATGCAGCGTTTAGGCAATCCGGCACGATTCGGATTCCCTGTTTTCGTCATTCTCAACGAAAAGGGTGAAAACATCCACATTCAGAATTCTGCCTATTTGGAAGAGGGCAAAGGTTATAATCGGGAAAAAGTCGCGGACTTCCTGAAAGCATGGACACGGGAAGCCGTGACCACTATTCACTGAATTTTTCATTCCTCGAAGGAGAGGATTTTCACTTCATCCACGCCAGGAAGAGTAGAAATGGTCAAGATGGCCTCAGCGAGTTCTTTAGCAGAATGGATGGAGAAGTTCACGGTACATGTCACCAATTCTTCCACATTTACCGTGAGGATTCTGTGCATAGAGAGTTTCAGTTTATCGGTAATACATGAAATCAAATCACTCAGCAGGTGATAGCGGTCGATAGCCATAATTTGGAGTTGTACAGGATAGAGGACGTCAGGATCGGCGTTGAACTCCACTTCGCGCAAGCAGTCGCCCTGCTGAGACGCCAATGAGATGGCAATACTGCAGTCTCTTTTATGCAGCATGGTTTTCCCATCCTTACCAGCAAAACCGATAATCGCGTCACCAGGCAACGGATTACATTTTTCACAACGGCAGTATTCTGGAGACGGGATACTGTTCAGATAAAGTCGCACATGTTTTTTTGCCTTATAGGTAACGGCATGTTCCAACCATTCGGCTTTGGGATGGATACGGTCATTGGTATAGATTTCCACGCAGTCACCGCGCGACAACGTAGTAGTAACCGGTGCCAAACGTCCGTTAATACGGGCAAATTGCGCATGATCACCGATATTGCGATGAATCTCGTATGCGAAATCAACAACCGAAGCATCTTTTGGAAGAATAATACAATCCCCTTTAGGGGTATAGACAAGAATATCATCGGAATAGAACGCAGAGGTCAGATCTTCCATATATTCTCGGGCATCGCTTTTTTCTGCCACATCCTTGAGAATAGTACGGAACTTGTCAATCCACAGATTGATGTTTCCCTCTTCACGGAAAGCCACGCAACCGAGTTGATTGCCAAACAACATCTGCTCGGATTCCACATGAACGTTTTCCCAGCCACCATCCAAGAACAAATCCACATGAAAACTCCGATAGCCATTGGCTTTAGGATGGTCGATATAGTTTACAACGCTGCGCGGACGTTCCTTATACGCATTCGTAAGAAGCGAGTAGATATAGAGGCAGAAGTCCTTTTCACTCCAACCGCCAATAGTCTTGGAATAAGTAATTCGTACATATTTTTTTCCATCCAGATGATAATAATCGCGGCCGCTGAGCTTCATTTTACGCCAAATGCTGATGGCATTGTGATAAATAATTTCCGTTTTAACCTCAATCCCGTTTTTGGCCAACAGCTCTGTAATGGCAACGCACTGTTTATCTAATCTCTCGCAATGCTCTTTTTTCTCCTGTTCAATCAATTGATTGATAAAACTAAACTCTGCGGGGCAACGGAAACGGAACGACAGGTTTTCCAATTCCTGTCCAATTGTATAAAGGCCCAAGCGTGTAGCCAACGGTGCATAAAAGAAATCCGTTTCTCCGGCAATCTTCATCTGTTTGCTGGGGCGCATACTGTCCAACGTGCGCATATTGTGCAAACGGTCTGACAATTTGACGAGCAGGGCACGTATATCATAATTCACGGAATTCAAAATCTGCTGATAATTATCAACCTGCTTGGAACGCTGGTAGGCCTCTTTCCCTTTTTTCGTAACCACATCCACGAGAAAAGCCACGTCATCGCCAAAGCGTTCTTTAATATCCTCTATTGTGTATGGCGTATCTTCCACCACATCGTGAAGGAAAGCGGCAATCACGGGATTGGTGCCAAGATGCAATTCCTCTGCGGCAATTCGTGCCACCGCCACCGGATGGATAATGTACGGTTCTCCCGACTTTCTCTTTTGTTCCTTATGAGCTTCCTTTGCCAACTCGTATGCTGCACGCAGACGTTTCATATCGTCTGACGAAACTCTATTCTCTATTCCACGGAAAAGTTCTTCCGCACTTTGTTCATACTCCATCATAGACTTACTTCTTAATTATCAACAATTTACATCAACAAATCTTTCTTTTTTGGAAAAATGCAAAAGTATAGAATTTTTATTTTATGACATCAACATTCTAACATCACCTATATATTTTCTATTTTTGCGGCCCTCAAAAAACAGAAGACAGAATGATAGTTTGCATTGCAGAGAAACCCAGTGTGGCACGCGACATTGCCCGCGTGCTCGGTGCCAACCAGTCGCATGACGGCTACATGGAAGGCAACGGCTACCAGGTAACTTGGACCTTCGGGCATCTCTGCACGCTCAAAGAGCCGCACGACTATTCGCCAATGTGGAAGGCATGGGCGCTCAGCCGCCTACCCATGATACCGCCTCGTTTCGGCATCAAACTTATTGATGACAAAGGCATTGCCAAGCAATTTCACATCATTGAAACGCTGATGCAGAAAGCCGAACGCATCATCAACTGCGGGGATGCCGGTCAGGAGGGTGAACTTATCCAGCGCTGGGTCATGCAGAAAGCCCGCGCCACTTGTCCCGTCTCCCGTCTTTGGATATCCTCCCTGACAGAAGAAGCCATCCGCGAAGGATTTTCCACTCTCAAAGACCAGTCCGAGTATCAATCTTTATACGAAGCAGGCCTATCGCGTGCAATTGGAGACTGGCTATTGGGAATGAATGCCACCCGACTATACACGCTCAAATACGGACAGAACCGACAAGTGCTCTCCATTGGGCGCGTACAGACCCCCACCCTCGCCCTTATCGTCAACAGATACTGGGAAATCCAGAACTTCAAACCTGAGGCCTACTGGGTACTTTCCACAATCTATCGAGACACAACTTTCACCGCCACAAAGGGCAAATACGGTTCTGTTTCGGAAGGACAGGACGACCTCCAGAAAATCACCGACAAGGATTTCACCGTCACCGACATTTCCGAAAAGAAAGGCAAAGAAACGCCGCCCCGCCTTTTCGACCTCACATCTTTGCAGGTGGAATGCAACCGCAAATACGGTTTCTCGGCTGAACAAACCCTACAACTCATTCAAGGACTGTACGAAAAGAAACTCACGACCTATCCGCGCGTGGATACCACCTACTTGAGCGACGACATCTATCCCAAATGTCCTAAGATTTTACAAGGATTGCCCGCATACGCGCAATATACATCCCCTTTAAGCGGCAAAAAACTACCCAAGAGCAAAAAGGTATTCGACAGCAGTAAAGTTACTGACCACCATGCCATCATCCCAACCGGCGAGATAGCCGGCTCGCTATCCAGCCAGGAAGCACTTGTCTATGACGAAGTATGCCGCCATTTCATCGCCGTTTTTTATCCGGATTGCATCTTTTCCACCACCACGGTTTTGGGCAAGGTAGAAGATATTGAATTCAAAACAACAGGCAAGCAGATTCTCGATCCAGGTTGGCGGACAGTACTTAAACCGGCGCAAAATGAAGACGAGAAAAAAGATGACGACAAGGATAAGGACGAAGAGAAAGTACTTCCCGATTTCGTTCGGGGAGAGCATGGGCCGCACACACCCTCTTTAACCGAAAAATGGACCAATCCACCCAAGCCATACACGGAAGCCACGCTCCTGCGCGCTATGGAAACGGCTGGTAAGTTGGTCAACGACGAATCCTTACGCGAAGCATTGAAAGAAAACGGCATTGGACGCCCATCCACACGCGCCGCCATCATAGAAACCCTTTTCAAACGCCGTTACATCGTCAAAGAGCGCAAGAGTCTCGCTCCCACCCAAACAGGCATTGAATTGATCGGGCTCATTCACGAAGAGTTGCTCAAAAGTGCCGAGTTGACAGGTATTTGGGAGAAGAAACTTCGCGAAATCGAGCAACACAAATACGAGGCCAAACAGTTTATCGAAGAGCTGAAAGCAATGGTTTTCGAAATCGTCACGCAGGTAATGAACGACAACAGCAATCGCCGCGTAGCCGTCACGAATGTGTCAACCACCAAAGCAAAACGAGAGAAGAAGGCCAAAGCGCCCACTTCAAAAAAGGCCGCACGCGAATCCACACCAACAACGAAGAAAGAACAAACACCAGCACCCATGGACGATGGGCTGAACATCGTCGGACAGGAGTGTCCCATCTGTCATAAAGGCCGCATCATCAAAGGACGAACCGCCTACGGATGTTCGGAATGGAAAAACGGATGCTCGTATCGTAAGCCCTTCTAAACCCAAGCTACTCACTAAGATACGTCTTTACATACATACCTATAATTTTGATAATTCTATCAATAGAACTATCAAAATATTTATGTACATTTGCGGCCTAATTTTTCAAAACAATATGGATACAGCTATACAAAAGAAAATCGATACCTGGTTGAACGAAGATTACGACCAGCAAACCAAGAACGAAATCCTCAAACTTCAAAAAGAAAATCCCCAAGAACTGGTTGAGGCATTCTACCGCGATTTGGAATTTGGCACAGGTGGTTTGCGCGGTATCATGGGCGTCGGCACCAACCGAATGAACCAATACACCGTGGGATTTGCCACACAAGGTTTGGCCAATTATCTGTTAAGCTGTTTTAAAGGGCACAAAATAAAAGTCGTCATTTCGCACGACTCCAGATTGCGCAGTCGCGAATTTGCAGAAATCACCGCAGCCATTCTTTCCGCCAACAAAATACAGGTTTATTTGTTTGAAGATCTGCGCCCGACCCCAGAACTTTCCTTTGCCGTGCGCCATCTCAAATGTCATGCCGGCATTATGATCACCGCCTCCCACAATCCGAAAGAATACAACGGCTACAAAGTTTATTGGCAGGATGGCGGACAACTGGTTCCTCCGCACGATAAGAACGTCATCAACGAAGTCAACCTTATCACGTCCATCAACCAAGTAAAATGGCAGGGCAACGACAAACTGATCAAAATCATCGGCGAAGATGTTGATTCCGTATATTTGGACAAGATTGCCAAACTGACACTCAATCCAGCCGCCATCAAGAAAGCAAAAAACCTGAAAATCGTCTATACCCCACTCCACGGCACAGGCATCACCATGGTTCCCAAAGCGTTAGAAATGTTCGGTTTCCAGGATGTTGTACTCGTTGACGAGCAAGCCGTCACGGATGGCAACTTCCCAACCGTCAAATCTCCAAACCCAGAAGAACGAAGCGCCCTCGAATTGGCACTGAAAAAAGCCGAAGAAGTCAATGCAGACCTTATTTTAGCCACCGACCCGGACGCTGACCGCGTGGGTATCGCCGTACGCAATGCCGAGGGCAAAATGCAACTGCTCACGGGTAACCAAACGGGCTCCCTACTTTTCCATTATATTCTCTCCCAATGGCAAAAGAACGGGAAACTCTCAGGAGACCAATTCGTAGTTAAGACGATTGTCACCACCGACCTTATACAAGCCATTGCCACTGATTTCAACGTGGATTGCGAAAACGTCCTTACCGGTTTTAAATACATTGCAGAATCTATTCGACAAAACGAAGGCAAAAAGAAATTCTTAGTTGGTGGCGAAGAAAGTTACGGCTACCTCATCAGCGATTTCGTACGCGACAAAGACTCCGTATCCGCATGCTGCCTGATTGCCGAAATGGCCGCCTTCTATATGACGCAAAGCAGGGGCACTCGCAAAACTTTAACCGATGTTTTGAACGACCTTTACAAAAGTTACGGTTTTTACAAAGAAGATTTGCTTTCGATCACCAAGACCGGTAAAGCAGGATTGGAAGAGATCCAACAAATGATGGTCAACTTCCGCAACAATCCGCCTAAAAAACTCGGCGGTCAAGATGTCATTATGATGAAAGACTACGCACAATCCAGGACCTACGACTTCATCAACAACACCAACACTGTTATCGACCTTCCGGCATCTAACGTATTACAGTTTTTCACTACAGATGGAAGCAAAGTAACGGTACGTCCTTCTGGCACTGAGCCCAAAATCAAATTCTATTTCAGCGTATTGGCTAATGTTCGCAAACGAGCCAACATGGTAGAAGAAGAAGACAAATTGATTGCACGCATCGAACAATTAAAGAAAGACATTTTAGCATAAAATCAACAT
>JAZUEE010000344.1:0-11555 GCA_045639985.1 Bacteroidales bacterium | reverse complement strand
GACATGCAGCAGGATTTGAAGACCAATTCCTATTTCTACATGGGCGTTTGCGCGGAGAAATTGGACAATCAGGATGCCGCCTACTTGTTACAGGGGTTCATTGACCGCTATCCGGTACATTCCTACGTTCCCGAAGCCCGTTTCTACTTAGGACGTTACTACTTCAGCCGCAAACAGTGGAAAAAGGTCATCACCCAATACGACCAAATCTACGAAAACGAAATACAACCCGAAAACATCGCCGAATTTCAATTCAAGAAGGGCTATTCCTATTTCATGATCAACGACTTTGACCATGCGAAAGCACTGTTAAAAGAAGCCCGCGAACAATCCGGTCCCTACCAGCAACGTTCCATTTACTACCTGGCCTACATGGCCTATCAGGACGGGCAATACGAAGCCGCACTCCAAGACTTCCTGCTCATCAAGGACGAACCGGAATACAGCAACGAGGTTCCCGCATTCCTTACCCAGATCTACTTCAAACAAGGCGCATACGACAAAGTGTTGGAGGTTGCGCCCGCCATCACATCCTATAATGACCCCGCCCAACTTCAAGTGCTACGTTGCGTTGCCATTTCCCAATACTACCTCAATCAATACGATGAAGCGGCGAATAATTTCGACAAACTGTTAGCGTCCGAGAAAATCGCCCTCGACCGAAACGACAACTTCGCCGCCGGATTCACCTACTACCGGACTCAGGATTATGAAAAGGCCGTCAACTGCCTCTCCAAGACCATCAACGACCGCGAGCCCGACGCCATGACGCAAAACAGTTACTACCTTATCGGCGACTGCTACAGAAGAAATCATCAGGAGAATTTAGCTATTCAGAGTTTTAAAGAGGCCGCCAAGTTGGATTTCAATGCGGACATTCAGGAAGACGCTCTGTACAATTACGCCAAGTTGCAATGCCAAACCTCCACCAGTCCCTTCAACAACGGCATTGAAGCCCTGCAGGAATACAGCAACAAATACCCACATTCCGCCCGCAGCGAAGAGGTTTCCGCCTATTTGTCAAAACTCTATCTTTCCACCAAGAACTATCAGGCAGCCATCAACTCCATAGAAAAGCTGAGCAGCAAAACACCGGCCATTCTTAAAGCTTACCAACGTTGTTCCTACTTCAGAGCATTGGAACAAATCAACAACCGTAGTTACAACGAAGCCCTACAGACCTTAGGCAAAACGCTGAGCGCTCCTATCGACAAAGACATCAACCTCAATGCCCTATATTGGAAAGGCGAGGCCCAATATCGCAACGAAAAATACCAGGATGCCTACTACACCCTGCAAACATACCAGAAGACAGCCAATGCAACGTTCAACGAGAACTACGTCAACTCCAATTACACATTAGGATATGCCGCCTTGAAAATCAAACGTTACCGCGACGCCATCAACTTCTTCAAAAATTATCTTTCCAAATACAACAGTGCGGACGATATAGCCAAACAAGCAGATGCCACCGCACGCCTTGCCGATTGCTACTTTATGCAGCAGGACCTCAACAACGCCATCAAATACTACGACCAGTGCGAACGCCTCAACGATTTCAATGCCGATTACGCCGTTTATCAATTAGCCAAATGCTACGGCTACCAGAAAAACAACAAGAAGAAAATTGATGCTTTAGAAAAGCTCACCACCCAATACCCGAAATCATCGTACTTGGATGATGCAGAATACGATTTGGCCGTGACCTATCATACACAAAACAACTATGAACAAGCCATTGCCGCCTATAAGAATTTCATCCAAAAGCATCCTAAAAGCCAATACATCCGACAGGCGCACACCCGCTTGGCTCAGGCATACGTCAACAGCGACAACACGCCGATGGCCATTTCCACCTACAAATACGTGGTTGAAACCTATCCGGGGTCACAAGAAGCCAAAGATGCGCTTGCCAACTTGGAAAGCATTTATACCGAAGATGGCAACACCAGCGAATTTTTCGACTATGTGCGGAACAAGAACATGAACATTTCCGCCGACCGTCAAGATTCCATCGCCTTCAAAGCGGCTGAAACGAAATACAACCGTGGCGACTGCGAAGGCTCCATCCGCGCCTGCGGCGAATATCTCCGTCAATTCCCCAACGGTTCCTTCGTAGCTAAAGCACGTTTCTACAAAGCCGAATGCGAATACGGCCAACGACAATATGATGAGGCATTAACCGATTATGAGGCCATCATCAAGAACTTCAAGACGGAATACAACGTCACCGCCTTGCACAAAGCCGCATCCATTCTCTATAACAACAAACAATACGCCAAGGCACTCACCTATTTCAACAAACTGATTGAAAGCACCACCGAGGAAGACGAAATCATCTACGGAAACAACGGTGCCATGCATAGTGCTTACTTCCTGAAAGAGCATCAGAAAGCGCTTTCAAGTGCCAACAACATCATCAACGCCAACCAATCCGATGCCGACCTCCTAAACGAGGCGCTCCTCATTGCCGGCAATTCCGCTTTGGAACTTGGCGATTTCGCTCAAGCCAAAAACTGCTACAGCAACCTCGCCAAAAAGGGGACCAATGACCTCTGCGCGGAAGCCGCCTACCACCTTGCAGACATCGCCCTCACGCACGATAAAGACCTCAACGGCTGCGAAACCAAAATACAAAGCATACTCAGCAGCGACTACTCCTCAGAGTACTGGTACGCCCGCACCTTTATCCTATACGGCGACCTCTATAAAGAAAAAGGCAACTATTTCCAAGCCCGACACACCTACCAAAGCATCGTTGACAATTACGACGGTGATGATCTCGTCCAATTGGCACAGAGCAAAATCGCCGAAATCGACCAACTCGAATCTAAAAACAAATAACACAAGTACGATTAATTATGAGACACATTATTAATAATATGAAACGAGTTTCCATTTTGGCAGGTGCCATTTTGATATCAGCCGCCCTTCATGCACAAGTGGTAGATTCCGCGCATCTATTAGTCAAATACGTCCCCAAACTGACCAATTCCAACAAGATAAACGACCAGGCCGTCATCGTTGACACCTTGCAGGAAAAAGTGAACTATTCCTACGAAATCAGTCCGCAAAAACCAGATTTGGGATTCAATCCTGCCGAAATCAAAGTCAGCAAACTGAACCCCGAGATACAGGAAGTACTGTATCGCAACTACATCAAATTGGGATTCGGCTACCCCATCACTCCGTTGGCTGAGCTATCCATGCACAACTGCCAGAATTCCAAGTACTCCTATGGGTTGAACTTTCACCATTTTTCCTCCTGGGCCGAGCCCATCGGCAAAATCCAACAACAATATGCCTACGCGCCAACCAGCGACACGCGCGTAAATCTCTTCCTTAACCGCTTTTTCAAGAACCACACGCTCTATTCCTCCATCGGATACAACCACGAATTAGCCAATCTGTTCGGATACAGCAAGGCCTGGGGCATCGATACATCTTACTATACTAAAGATTATCGCGACAGCATCAAGAACAATTTCAACCACGTTAGAGCCGAAATCGGTATCCGTTCCAACTATACCACGGAAGACAAGAAATTCAAAGAAGACGTGCGACTGAATTACGACTTCGTGCATACCTATTGGAAAGACATGGAGCACACGGCTGGCATTCACGCCATCATGGCTTACGACGAACGATTCCTCAAAATATCCGGATACCAGCACTACCAATTGGACGTAAACTTCGACTTTTATCACAACCATTGGAGTGATTCGATCCTGACAGGCGCCAATGAAAGCAAAATTGTGCCTCGCTTGGACAACACCTTCAAATTGGAGTTCCGCCCAACGATGAACTTCACCATCAAGGAATACCACATTTTGGTAGGTGTAGGCGTACCCGTGCTTATGGCCAACAACGAAGCCAAATGCCCAGTTTATCCGATTGCGGAAGTGCAATTGGGACTGGTACGCGGCCTGCTCAGCATCTATGCCGGAGTTGATGGACGTTCACAGTACAACTCGCTGAAAGACCTTCTTTATGAGAACCCCTACATCAAACCGCAATTGGACAGTCTGAAGTTCACCCGCTCCCAAATCAGCATCTATGGTGGTATCAAAGGCAACCTATTCAAGAAATTCAACTATCACATTTCTGCCCGATACTCCTATGTCAAGGACATGCCGTTCTACTTCTTAGATACCAACTGTCTGCTCAAGAACCAGTTCGACATCGTATATGCTAAAGAAGGAAGCACTTTGAATGTTTGCGCCAGTTTAAGTTGGGAAGCCATCAACCACCTGTATCTGAATTTGAATGCCAACTATTGGGGATACTATTTCAAGGATATGGAACATCCCTGGTACAAGCCATCCTGGGAAATCGGATTTGAGGGCAAGTACATTTTGAACGACAAATTCATCTTTGACATAAACGCCAACGTAGGATTTGACCGCTGGGCATTGGCACCCAAGACGGCAGTGGATGAAAATGGCAAGACGTACATTGAGTCATACCAAGCCGTAAATGACATTCGCAAAAACGAGAATGGCGAAAAGTTAATGAAGCCCATCCTCAATTTCGGCATCGGGTTCGAGTATCTCATCACCAAACAACTCACGGCATTTGCCGCTGTAAACAACATCGGTTGCCAATATGCCTCCACCTATTTCAACTTCAACAATTTCGGAATCAATGCTTTAGTTGGTGTCAGTTACTCCTTTGGTAACGAAGCCATCAAAAATGTAAAGAAAAAGAAATAGCCCATATTTAATTTAGTGGCAAATACGAAAAAAAGTGTATTTTTGCCGCCTCAATAAGACAGCAAGTCTGTCGGGTCCCTTAGCTCAGTTGGTTAGAGCATCTGACTCATAATCAGAGGGTCCAAGGTTCGAGCCCTTGAGGGACCACTTGAAAATAAAGGAGTTACAGCGAAGTAACTCCTTTTACTTTTTTACAGTACAAAACAAAATACAATTCAAAAAAACAATTAATAATAATATGCAAAAATCATTATCATTTGCCGTCATACTGCTGATGGCGGTGACAACATGGGCACAGAATCCGAAATTGAGCTATCAGGCCGTGGTGCGTGACAGTCAGAATAGATTAATAACGGAAAAGCAAGTCACAGTGACCGTGAACATTCTGGATGCCAACAACGTGTCGGATGCGGCACTTGCCAACTATCTTGACTCCGCAGCTATCGTGCGCCATATCCACGACAGCCTTACCGCACACAGAACGGGCGGCAGCAGTATTGACTGCGATGATCTAAAGACCAACTGTTTAGCAGACTATGTTACCACAAATATGCTTCAAGAAAGGTACGGCAGAGCCGTGATGTTTATGCCACTACCCCACCCCTTCTAATGCCTCCGTTCGGGCGGGTCCGACGGGAATAAAAACAGATATACTAACATTTGTACCAGTTCAATGCGTAATGATGAATTTTATATCTTCCCCATAGCAAATAAAAAAAGCTCTGAAGATTATTCAGAGCTTTGCTGTGTGCCCAGGACAAGAGTCGAACTTGCACGGGAGTCCTCCCACTACCCCCTCAAAGTAGCGTGTCTACCAATTCCACCACCTGGGCTCGTTTGCGGCGGCAAAAATACATTTTTTTCGATATACTGTTACACTTGAAAAAAAATTTTTTTTTCAAAAAAAAATCGTATCTTTGCAGTTCCAAAAAATATATTATGGCGAAGAAAAAAGTATTATTTATCACACCGGAGATATTTCCTTATTTTCCAGAGAGTTACATTTCAAACATTTGCCGTTTCCTTCCTCAAGGCATACAGGAACGCGAGAACGAAATACGCACCTTTATGCCCAAATTCGGATGCGTAAACGAACATCGGCACATGCTTCATGAGGTGATTCGCTTGTCTGGACAGAACATCATTATCGAAGATACGGACCATCCTTTGATCATCAAAGTCGCTTCTTTGCAAAATGTCCGCATGCAAATCTACTTTATCGATAGCGAGGATTATTTCAAACGGAAAACACCTTATTACGATGCCGAAGGCGTGTTTTATCCAGACAACGACTCCCGCGCAATTTTTTATGCCAAAGGCGTTATAGAAACCGTTCGCAAATTGGGTTGGGAACCCGACATCATACATTGCCACGGTTGGATTTCCGCCCTTGTTCCGATGTTCGTAAAGACGGTTTACAAAGACGACCCGCTCTTGCAAGGTTGCAAAATCGTATATTCGATCTTACCAGACTCATTCCCGGAAAAATTCTCCACTAATTTCGGGAAAAAACTCCGTCAAACAAATATTCCTCGCGAATGTTTACGACATTTCAGGAATCCCGGTTACGACCAAATCATTCAAACCGCAGTGGATTTTTCAGATGCCGTATCTATAACCTCCGAATTGAAAAAACGTCTGCAAACCTATGTGGAACAATCAGGAAAACCCGTATTGCAACATCCCGACGACGACAACTACATTGATTTATATGATGAATTTTACGATGAACTTTTAGCGGATTCTTCCTTAAACGCATAGTTGAATGAAAAGAACTTGGATTGGCGGTTTTTTTGTCGTCTTGTTGACGCTTTGTGTCGCTTGCAATAACGAGACATCTTCTATTGGCCTGTATCTTACCGACCAATTAGGAACGGATTTCACAGATACAGTGTCTGTTACCGCCTACTCCACTTTGGAAGACACACTCAACACCACCAAACTCACTGCCAATTTAGTAGGAGATCTTTACGATCCTGTTTTCGGCAACTCTTCCGCTGCCACCTATGCCCAGTTTGATTTGACCGGTTCCTCCGTAAATTTCGGAGAATCCCCTGTGGTTGACTCTGTCGTGTTGACGCTGCAATTGGCTTCCTTTTACGGAGACACCAACTCCCGCGTTGACATTCGCGTTTTTCAACTCACGGAACCTCTATCATCCGCTACAACATACTACAGCAACAGCACATTATCCTACGACAACACTCCTTTAAACTATTCTCTTAACGGCTATAGAATACGCCCTAATACCAACGTTATTGTTGATACGGGCATATACAGTCCACACTTACGCATCCGTTTGTCGCAAAGATTCGGGCAGTATCTTTTAGACAACCAATCGCACATGACCAGCAACGCGGCATTCAAAGATTTTTTCAAAGGTTTGTGTATTTCCGCCACCTCGCATACGGGTTCAACGGGGTATATCTTGGTCACCAGCATGGTCAGCTCTTTAAGCGGCATTACGTTGTATTACCACAACAACAGCAAGGCAACCGCCAAATACGTGTTCCCCTGTAATAATGAGTGCGCTCGATTCACTAATTTCAAGCACAATTATACAACCTCAACAGATAATGATTTCATCCAGGAAGTGTTAAACGGGAACCGCGAATTAGGTGGAAGCAAGCTTTATCTTCAAGGCAGTGCCGGTGTTAAAACCAGAATCACATTTCCCCATTTGCGAGAGGCCTTTAAAAGTATCGATAATCGCGTAGTCATCAATCGAGCAGAATTAGTAATTGCCGATGTATCGCCCGAGGAACAATACTTGGTAAGTCCCGCCTCCCTTGCCGTACAAGGTATCCATAAAGATAACGGAAATCTATACTACATTCCAGATGACGAATATTTCACATCTGCCTCATACTACGGAGGAACCTACGATGCGACCAAACACGAATACCGTTTCCGCATCACGAGATATGTTCAAGACTACATTCAAGAGAAAGGAGATTTAACAAACACATTGAATTTAGTGGTCAAGGGCGCGACGGTTCGCCCGAACCGCTTGATAATGGGCGGGACACGACTTCCTCTTGACGACAACCGCCGTCTTCGATTAGAACTTTCCTATACGGTTTACTAATGAAACAGACGCTCTCCGTATCACATAAGGAAATCTGGAATATCTCTTACCCCATCATTTTCGGTAATCTGGCGCAGACCATCATCGTGTTGGTCAACACCATATTTTTAGGACATGTGGGCGCGGCTGAGTTGGGTGCTGCCATGATGGCAGGACTTTACTATTTAGTGTTCACTACTGTTACACAAGGTTTCGCTGTAGGCGTGCAAATCATGATCGCACGTCGTTTAGGCGAAGGAAACATCCGACAAATAGGTACGATTTTCGAACATGGCTTGGCCTTTACCATTCTTCTCGGCTTGGGCATGTTGGCGTTTATGCACTTTTTCACGACTGTGCTGTTAGGCGGTATTATCCATTCCCCGAACATCTGCGCCTCGGCACTGAAATTTATGAACTTCCGTCAGTGGGGCATTATCTTTGTCAGCGTCAACTACCTGTTCCGTTCACTCTATATCGGGTTGTCCAACACGCGCATTATCACTTACACAACGCTGGCTATGGCCGTAGTCAACATTTTCTTTGACTACTCGCTGATATTCGGCCATTTCGGTCTTCCTGAAATGGGCGTTGCCGGTGCGGGCCTTTCTTCCGTCTTGGCGGAAATCACTGCCTGTATCGTATTCTTTATCTATACTTTTGGCAAACTTCCATATAAGGATTACGAACTGTTTTCGTTTAAAACATTTGAATGGAAACTGCTCGGGCGCGTGTTGCACATTTCTCTACCAACAATGTTTCAGCGACTTATATCTTTTGGGTCCTGGTTTTTGTTTTTTGCCATGATTGAACATTTGGGTGAACAAGAGGTGGCCATCTCTGGTATCGTGCGCAGTGTGTTTTTATTATGCACGCTGACGGTTTTTGCCTACGGCTCGTGTGCTAACACCGTTACCAGCCGGCTGATAGGTGCCGGTCGCAAGGAGGAAGTTGCTGGCACGCTGCGACGTATCCTGAAACTCTCGCTTCTCACCTTGCTGCCCATTTTGGTCGTGTGCGCCATCTTCCCCCAACAAATTGCCTCCATCTATACCGATGACGCAATATTGGCTGCGCACTCCGTACCCGCTCTTTTCGTGGTTTACATCTCCTCTATCATGATGGCCGTGGCCATGATTTACTTTGAATTTGTTTCCGGCACCGGACGCACAATGACCGCCCTGATTTTAGAAAGTGTGGTGCTGGTTTTCTATGTTATATACATATATTTGGTGACAGAAGTCTTCCATTTTGCCATCCAATTCGTATGGACCGCCGATTGGGTGTATTCCTTCCTGCTGATGATTGGCTCCGTTGGATTCATGCGCCTGTCAAACTGGAAACAAAAAGTCTCAAATAACACTTCTCGAGTATAATCATGCGGCATTTTGTATATGTTTGCCGCCACTCAAAAACGGACTATGGATACAGACGAAACTACGATAAAACAAGAAAAGCTTTGGAACAGCAACTACCTTAAAGTATGGATTGCCAACTTTATGATTTTCTTTTCGTTCATGTTGCTGACACCGTTGCTTCCCTTATATTTGAAAGAAACATTTGACGCAAACAAGCAGATGATCGGCATTGTGCTGTCGGGCTACACGCTTTTTGCCCTATTGATACGTCCCTTTAGCGGTTTTTTCGTGGATAGTTTTCCGCGAAAGAAAGTCTTGCTGATATGCTACGGACTGTTCTGCATCTTCTTCGGCGGCTATTTGGCGGCTGGCACGTTGCTGCTGTTTGCCATTGTGCGAACCTTGCACGGAGCTCCATTTGGTGCCACTACTGTCGCCAACAACACCGTGGCTATTGATGTGTTGCATCCCACTCGCCGTGCGGAAGGAATTGGCTATTACGGACTAAGCAACAACATCGCGTCCGCCATCGCCCCTGCATTGGCCATCTACATTCTCCATTTGACCAACAGTTACGAATTGTTGTTCTGGTTATCTCTTATTACTTCCGCCATTGGGTTCGCCATCAACGCGACCTTGAAACTCAATGACCGAGAACTTATTAAGGACAAACCGAAAATCTCTCTTGACCGCTTTTTCCTCTTGAAAGGTTGGAGCGAGGCATTGACGATGATATGTTTTGCGTTCTCGTATGGCGTTTTAGCCACGTACGTGGCCATTTACGGCAAAGAGGAATTGGCTATTAGCGGAGGATCCGCATTCTTCTTTATGCTGTTGTCAATCGGTCTTATTCTTTCACGATTGGTGGGAAGTAGGACTTTGCGTCAGGGCAAAATCACACAAAATGCTTCGTTGGGACTATTGATTTCCTTATGCGGTTATTTCCTATTTGCTGCGTTTCACAACAAATTCGGATATTATGGTGCCGCTTTGGTTATCGGTTTGGGCAATGGTCACATGTGGCCTGCATACCAAACCATGTTCATCAATTTGGCTCCACATACGCAACGCGGTACGGCAAACTCTTCCATTCTCATCAGTTGGGATGTGGGTGTCGGATTAGGAATCTTGGTAGGCGGCGTGTTAGCCGAACACATCGGTTACCACTCCGCATTTTGGGCCGCTTGGATTGTCAACGTCATTGGTGTCACCGCATTCTTTGCCTATGTACGGCAAAGCTTCCTGCGGAATAAATTGCGATGAAAAGGTGAAGTTACGAAACTTGAAACCAACAGCTTATGCAAATCAAAGAAGTTATCACAGCTAAAGAATTGAAATCCTTTGTACGTTTTCCACGCACATTATACAAAGATTGTCCGCATTTCGTGCCGCCTTTGGACAAGGGCGAAATTCGTGCGCTCAAGGAGCACCCTGCCTTGGAGTTTTGCACATTGAAATTGTGGTTGGCCTACCGTGACGGAAAAATTGTGGGGCGCATCGGCGGTTTAATCAATCACAAATGTAATGAACTGAAACAGCAGAAACGTGTGCGATTCGGTTGGTTTGATGTGATTGATGACGCATCCGTGGCCCAGGCTCTGTTTGACACCGTGGAACAATGGGGCAAAGGACAAGGAATGGACACGATTTGCGGCCCTTCCCGTTTTTCCAATATGGAAAAACAGTCCATGCTTATTGAGGGCTTCGACCATACGCCGTCTATTGGTGCCGATTACAACTATCCTTATTATCCTGTAATAATGGAACAACTTGGATTCAAGAAGGAAGTTGACTATATACAATATAAGGTCAAGATAAACGATGTCCCGGAGCGGATGACCCGTTTGGCAGATGTATTGTCCAAACGTTACAATGTGCATTTGCGCAAGTTCCGAGACAAAGAACATCTGAAAGAATCGGGCAGAGAATTATTTCAAGTCCTCAACCAGAGTTACACACATATTTTTAACTTCATTCCTTTGACCGATGCCGAAATTGATTGGACATTAGAGGACAATTTCAAGGTGGCCAATGAACGCTTTGCCATGATGCTGGAAGACGAAAATGGCAAGATGGTCGGTTTTGCCTTTAGCTTACCTTCGTTGAGTGAGGCCTTTCGAAAGGCCAATGGCTCGTTGTTCCCATTTGGCTGGTGGCACGTGTTGCGTGCACTCAGGTACAATAAGACATTGGATTTGTATTTGACAGGCGTTCTTCCCGAATATATCCACACGGGTATTCATGCCATTTATCATAAACAATTGCATGAAAACGCCTTGGAAATGGGGCTGGAATATGCACTGACCTCCCAACAATTGGAAGACAACATTGCAGCACGTATTTGGGAAAAATACGATTCCGAACTGATCTTTAGGAGAAGATGCTATAAGAAGGAGATACTGTAGGTTTCAAGTTTCA
>JAZUEE010000343.1:0-4062 GCA_045639985.1 Bacteroidales bacterium | reverse complement strand
TGTTTGTGATACCCAGCTGATACAAAGCGTACGCCCCCAGCATACCGGCACCAGCACAGGCAAACAGAAAAACGAAGATTATAAAAATCCGTGTGCGGATTTTGAAACTTTTCCACGATTTCCAAAGAGACTTTCTCTCTTGATTCTTAGATACTTCCGTTGACATTTTCTTTCAAAAAAAACGGCGCAAAAGTACAAAAAAAGCAATACGATTTCATCCGAAATAATAAAAGCTTTTATTATCGGACCAGCATCACATTTCCTTTGATTTCATTCTCTTGGTCATTGATGCAAGTAACCTTCAAATAATAATCGTAAACACCATTCTGACAAGGCTTTCCTTTGAAGGTTCCGTCCCACCCCACCTCCATATCCGAAGTTTCAAACACCTTCTGTCCCCAGCGGCTGTAAACCACGAAGGTACATTCCTTGACGATGCGACTACGGACATAAAGCACGTCATTCAAGCCATCGCCGTTTGGCGAGAACGCATTGGGGACAAAAACGTACGGATCATCGCACGACAGCACCACCACGTTGATCGTCACCGTGTCCGTCTTCACGCAACCAAACGTGTCGGTCACCTGCACCGTGTATGTGAATGTTTCGCGAGGGTCAACCGTTGCCACCACAGAGGTACCATTGTGCAGATGATCGTTGGGCGACCACTGATAGGAATATCCTTCGCCGTAATCGGTAGCAAACACTTGCGTTTGTTCGCCTTGGATGATATCGCAATATTCGCACCACGCCTCCAGTTCAGTCGGGAACGTTCCCTGGCGGGCGATTATCTGTCCCGTTGCCGTACCGATGCAACCGAGGGCATTGGTTACCGTCACCGTGTACGACGTTGACGCTTCCGGATGCACGTACGGCATTTCATCCTCATAGGTCGATCCATCGCCAAGCTGCCACTGCAGAGTACAAGTCCGATCGGAGGCGTAAACGGCATTCAAACTCACATCTTCTTCAAAGCAAATCAATTGCTCTGCCAACGGTGCAACATCCACTTGAGAAACATAAACCGTCACGTGTTCAACCTTTGTACAGTTTCCTGCAGTCACACGTATCCAATAGGTTGTTTGTTCCGCAGGGGACACCGTTACAGCATTCTGATTTGATATTATCGTAGTGAAAAGAGGGCTTTCCGACCACTCTATAGAAGTAATCGGCTTGGATGAATAAATAGCGGCATTTAATGTTGCAACCTCTCCCCTACAGATGACGGTATCTGCACACATCGTAAGTTCTACGCTATCCACATCCACCCTTTGTCGGATAGTATCCGTACAAGTGGCAGAAGAAGCCACCAGCGTATACCACGTACTGCCATTAGGGTGAGCTATCGGATTGGAAAGAGTTGCACTACTAAGGGTATTTGATGGCGACCAATAATAATCCACATTTAAAGAAGGAGGAAGGCCAATTTGCACCTGCTCTCCATCACAGATATTGAGAGTCGACAAGGTATCCGTTGTATTGGCAAGCACCAACAGATGTTTGGTCAAGGTATCCGACAAATTGCAACTACTCAAGTCGCGTATAATAAGCGTAATTTCATAATAACCAGAATGCGTATAAATATGCGAAGGCTCGGAAAGAGTAGAACTGGAGCCGTCGCCAAAATCCCAATAACAGGAGGTTGAATTGCCCACTGTTTGCGAAAAATTCTGGAAATTTACAGTATCGGGTGCGCATATCGCGCTTGGCATATGAAAATCAGCCACCACCACAGGCAAACTAAAATCCATCTTTATAACTCCAAGATTGCAATTTGAGCTGGGATTCGTCATAGCGTATGCGCCCCAGGTCGTGGGAAAAGTACTTTGCCCACCGCATCCGGCGCATACAGCCTGGTAGATGCGCCCTTTCCGGTCAAAACGACTCGTACCTCCATCCACGTGTTCTCGGGCCGAATTTGCCGCCCCACCGAAGTAAGTGCCATACACCAGCTGTGAAGCATCGTCACTCAAACTGATGAAATAGTAATCGCTACCATCGGTCGTATTCTGGAACGCGTCTGCCGTGATGGGTAAACCCGTAGTACCTCCAAAATGATTGAGCTCGTTGGAGCCCCACCCCGACATATAGATATTATTACAGTAATCCACCAAAAGAGCAGTAGGCGATATGTCTGGACCGCCATTGCCGGTACCAAAAGCCGTCGACCACACCACCCCATCCAAAGATGGTGTAATTTTGGTTAAGAACTGTCCACCATTCAAGGTGAAATACTGCGCATTTGTTATCCAGCTGCCTCCCTGAGCATCGGTTTGGCCAAAAACATAAGGGACATCATCCCTATCTCCTTTTACCAAATAGCCCAGATCATAACCACCGCGTCCCAAATATGTACCATGCAACAGATAATTACCATTAGAAGAAATATGAGCAATAAAGCCATCTACACCTCCCGACAAGGTATCTTGCAAGCAGTTAAAGGATGTTGGGAAATTGGTTGACTTCGTTCCGCCGCAAATGTAAGGGGTTTGATCAGCTGTCAGCATCATACTATAACCTGCGTCATCACCTGTCCCACCAATATAAGTACTCCAAATCATCTGAGACAAGTCCTGCGTCAACTTAAAAAGGCAAACATCCTGACCACCCGAATTGGTGTCGCAGAAAGCATTTGAAGTCACAGGAAAATCCGTTGACCAAGTTGAAGAAACGACATAGACATTGCTATTTTCGTCCACCAAGATTTCGCCTCTATTGTCATCTGCATAATTCTTTTGCAGCCCAGAGGCAACGTTTACACCATCATTGCTTGATCCTCCTACGAAAGTAGAAGCTAACAATTGAGAACCATCGGCACTTAACTTTGAAACAAAAATATCGGAGCCATACGGAAAACGCAACGAAGTGGACAAAACTATCGATGAGCCGCCGTTAAAAGATGTGTCAAAAGCATTTGGTGTAACTGGAAAATCAGAAGATGCAGTCGTGCCAAATATATACAACTCATCATTGTCATTCACATAAAGACTATGCGGAATGTCACTATACGAGCCTCCCAAATAGGTGGCATAGTGCAAAAACTGTCCACTGGAATCAAACTTAGAAATAGAAACATCCGTTGTTCCCGACTCAGAACCCTGGCAGTAATCCACCTGATAAGCGCCCAGAGTTGTAGGATAGCCTATTCCAAAAGTAATACCACCGCCGTAAAGATTGCCACGGGAGTCGTACGTTGCGGTATAACCCCAATTGTCAGCCACAGAACCAGAGTATGAAGAGAAAACGACGACAGGATCGATTACTAAAGTTCTATTTCTTTCATAATCACCTACGGCATACGACACTACATTACCCTTTAAAACGTATTTACAATCCACATACGACGTGTCACCATTGTCAAGTATCTGGTAGGCCACGGGGGATAGTTCAACTACTCTTGATACTGCTGTTTTTACGATAAGCGTATTAGAAGATACCGAAACCGATTTTACGCCATCGTAACGAAGTTTGATTTGAGAAACATCGGCTTTAGGATCGGCAATAAACTCGTACTTCAAATAACCATTTCGTTGATAATAACGAACGGAAATCCCATCATACACCTCCCCTGCGTAAATAGAAGAAGAAGGATACACATAGGAGCACCAAGATGAAATATTCTTGGATAGGAAATAATTATAAAAATGAAAAAATGAATCTACCGGCTGATAGGATAAAGAATGACTATTCAGTAGAGAGACCTTATACGCAGCAGCATTAAATTTAGAAACAGCATTGTTATTACCTTCATTTTTTTTATGATGGAAAGCCTCGAGTTGTTCCGGATCAACTGTAGCGACCACAAAGCCATCATTCACGAAAAAGACTGCGCCAGCATCAATAAGAGATTTGAATTGCACATCCTTATGCCATTGGCCCCTATTAGGAATAAACTCTGATTTCTTTGAGCCAGAAGATACAATTGGCTTTCCTGCAAAAAGAGAAAAGCTAGAAAGTATCAGCAACAATATGTACAACCAACGTTTCATAAACGGTGGCAAAGATAAAAAAAAAGGGGCTACCTAACGGTAGTCCCTTTCTGAACGAGAATAGTAATAATTA
>JAZUEE010000342.1:0-11513 GCA_045639985.1 Bacteroidales bacterium | reverse complement strand
GCTGCGATATCGATAACACCAAATTCCCCAACTTCTTCAATATTGATTGTCGTATTGGTTTCTCTTTGCATTTCTTGGATAATCTTTCCTCCCGGTCCAATAACTGCGCCAATAAATTCACGCGGAATTTGCATTTGGACGATACGAGGAACGAACGGGCGATAATCCTCACGAGGAGCCGGCATAGCTTCCTTAATCTTACCGAGGATGAACATACGACCTCTGTGAGCTTGTGCCAATGCTTCGGCCATTACTTCTGCGGAAAGACCGTGGATTTTGATATCCATCTGGCAGGCAGTGATACCGTCTTCGGTACCGCAGACCTTGAAGTCCATATCGCCGAGGTGGTCTTCATCGCCCAAAATATCGGAAAGGATAGCGTATTTGTCCGTACCTTCTTCGGTAATCAAACCCATTGCGATACCTGAAACCGGTTTTTTCATTTTCACACCGCAGTCGAGCAGTGCCAAAGTGCCGGCACAAACAGTAGCCATAGAGGAACTACCATTTGATTCCAAGATATCGGAAACAACGCGGACAGTATAAGGGAATGTCGGATCGTCAAACGGGATCATCGGTTTGAGGGCGCGATTGGCCAAATTGCCATGACCGATTTCACGACGTCCGGTGCTGCCTACTCTTTTCACTTCACCCACGCTGAATGGAGGGAAGTTATAATGCAGCATAAATCTATTAGTACCATCAACCACAGCACCGTCAATAATCTGTTCGTCCAATTTGGTACCCAATGTACAGGTTGCCAAAGATTGGGTTTCACCACGAGTAAAGATAGCAGAGCCGTGCGCAGAAGGAAGATAGCCGGTTTCAATCCAGATAGGACGAATGTCCTCCGTACCACGGCCATCCAAACGGATACGTTCATTGAGAATCATATTACGCATAGCGTGATATTGAACGTCGCTGTAGTAACGTTTAACCATATTTTCCTTTTCTTCGCGTTCTTCTTCCGGAATAGTTTCCATGAATTCAGCGAGAATCTGGTCGAAAGCATCGTTACGGGCCTGTTTGCCTTGGAAAGATTTAGCTACGGCATAGACTTTGTCGTAAGTTTCCTTATTAATACGCTCGCGAATTTCCTCATCATTGGTTTCGTGGCAATATTCGCGTTTCGGATAAGCGGTTGGAACTTTGGCAGCCAAATCAAGCTGAGCTTGGCATTGAACTTTGATGGCGTCTTTTGCGAAATTCAAAGCGGCAACCATATCATCTTCGGATATTTCCTTCATTTCGCCTTCCACCATCATAATGTTGTCCATAGAAGCGGCCACAATCATATCGATATCGGATTTCTCCATATCTTCCACGGTGGGGTTAACGACGAGTTTGCCGTCCACACGACCCACGCGAACTTCAGAAATCGGGCATTCAAACGGTATGTTTGAGACAGCGATAGCCGAAGAAGCAGCCAAGCAGGCCAAACAGTCGGGGAGCATGTTTTTGTCTCCGGAGATAAGCGTCACAATGACCTGCGTTTCTGCGTGGAAATTGGCAGGGAACAGAGGACGGATAGCTCTATCTACGAGACGAGCGATAAGGATTTCATATTCTGAAGGACGGGCTTCGCGTTTAAAGAAACCGCCGGGGAAACGTCCAACGGCGGCATATTTTTCTTGGTATTCTACTTGGAGCGGCATGAAATCCGTACCTTCCACTGCGTCTTTTTTGCAACAGACAGTTGCCAGCAACATGGTATCTCCCATTTTAACCACAGCAGCGCCATCGGCCTGTTTAGCCAATTTGCCGGTCTCAATGGTCACCATACGGCCATCACCTAAATCAAAGGTTGTATTTATTCCTAACATATTTGTTTCTAAATTTAAATGGATAAAAAAGGCATCCCTTTATATCAAAAAAAGGCAATTTCAAAAAAATTGCCTTTTTCTTATAAAGACTATCAGAAAAATTATTTTCTGAGACCTAATTTCTTAATAATTACTCTATAGCGTTCAATATCTTGAACTTTGAGATATTCAAGCATTTTTTTTCTTTTACCGACGAGGTTGATCAAAGCACGTTTCGTCACTTTGTCACCGCCATTACTTTTCACATGTTCGGTAAGATGTTTGATACGGTGTGTGAATAATGCTATTTGTGCTTCAGGGGAACCTGTATCAGTTGCGCTTTTACCGTACTGTTCAAAAATTTCTTTTTTTACGTCTGATGATAAATACATAATAAACTTCTAATTTTTAATATTTTTCCTTAATTTTTTTCGGGCGGCAAAAATACATTTTTTTTGATATAGTTTCAATCATTAGGAAAAAAAACTATTTTTGCGCTTCATTTGAAAAAAAGAGAACATGACTAAACTCGCCATTGTCATTTTGAATTGGAACGGCCGGAAGTATTTGGAGCAGTTTTTACCTTCATTGGTACGCTATCTGCCCGAATATGCAGAAATTGTAATTGCCGACAACGCTTCTTCAGACGATTCCATTTCATTTCTTAAAACACACTATCCTGACATACGGGTTTTAGAACACGCTGAAAACGAAGGCTTTGCAAAAGGATACAATCATGCACTTCAAAATATTGAAGCACAATACTATTGTCTGTTAAATTCCGACATAGAAGTGACCGAACATTGGATTGAGCCCATCATCGAACAAATGGACGCCAATGAGAAAATTGCCGCCGTGCAGCCCAAACTTCTATCCTACTTCAAGCGGGATGAATTTGAATATGCAGGAGCTGCGGGCGGTTTCGTAGATAAATACGGATATCCTTTTTGTAGAGGACGTGTCTTCAGCTACTTGGAAAAAGACCACGGGCAATACGACACCGAAATGGATGTTTTTTGGGCTACCGGCGCCGCATTATTTGTCAGAAGCGATGTGTATCGGACAATGGGCGGATTAGATGCCGACTTTTTCGCGCACATGGAGGAGATTGACTTCTGCTGGCGCATTAAAAATGCCGGATACAAGATTAAAATCAATCCCGCTTCCGTTGTTTACCATATCGGAGGTGGCACTCTGCCGAAAAACAATTCTTTTAAAACCTACCTCAATTTCCGTAACAATTTATTTCTACTGCTTAAAAACCTTCCGGAAGAACGGCTGAGAAAAACATTTATCGTGAAATTCTTCCTTGACCAAATTGCTGCGTTTTTCTTTCTTCTTCAAGGTCATTTTAAGGATTTCACCGCTGTATATAAAGCCATGCGCGATTTTTACAAGCAGTACGACGCCTGCAAGGCCAAACGAAGCACTTTGCCCAAACTTGCATTTCCAGACACTTATCCCAAATCCATCGTATTCCTTCATTATTTCAAACATAAAAAAATATTTAACGGAGAATCTTTTTCCTAATTCGGATTATTATGGAACTTTTCAATCTAATATACGAATATCTGCTTCTTGTGATGTCCATTTTGGGAGTAGGAGTATTCATCACCCTTCAATTTGTAACTCCCGCCTACGGAATGACCTTCAACAACCGATGGGGTGTTTCTATCCGAAGTAATTTGGGCTGGTTCATTATGGAAGCGCCCGTATTTTTCGCCATGTTGATTTTCTATTTTATCTCCCTATATTTCAATATCCGGCCTTTCAACATCGTCACTTTCGTGATGTTTTTCTTTTTTGAATTTCATTACTTCCAACGCTCCTTTATCTTTCCACTTTTGATGAAAGGCCAAAGCAAAATGCCCATATCCATTATCATCACTGGATTTGTCTTTAACACCTGTAATGCCGTTATGCAGGGCGGTTGGCTTTTCTATTTCAGCAGTCCAGACGCCTACCCCATCTCCTGGTTCTGGTCGCCACAATTTATTATTGGCACGCTGATCTTCCTAATCGGCATGGTCATCAACATCTATGCCGACCGAATTATCCGCTCCTTACGAAAAGATATAACGGACAATAATTATTATCTGCCTGTCGGATGGCCCTTTACCCGAGTAAGTTCGGCCAACTATTTTGGTGAGATTCTCGAATGGCTCGGTTTTGCCATTCTCACATGGTCAATTTCCGGACTTGTTTTCCTCATCTGGACGTTTGCCAACATAGTACCACGCTCCAAAGCCGTTTACGAACGATATACGCAATTCTTTGGCGAAGAGTTCACCTCTTTGAAACGATATAAAATTTTTCCCTGGATTTACTAATCCTTTTTATAAATGAAAAACTTCATTGTCGGTTTTTGCCTATTTCTCTCCATCCTGTTTTGTTGTGACGGGTGTGATATTTATGATAATCCCATCCCCAATGTGCACGTCGATTTCACCATCTACCCCAATGACGTTATGTATTATAGATTAAACACATACGGCGGATACGAATATTTTACGGGTGGTGTAAATGGAATTGTCATCTACAGATTGGATGAATGGACGTTTTTTGCGTACGACCGAGCATGTCCCATTGATTGGCAAGAACTTGACTCCCGTCTTTACGTGGCTCCCGATGGCATTCGCCTCGTTGATTCCCTCTGTGGTTCAACTTACAATATCTTAGACGGAAGCCCACTCTCCGGACCTTCCAAATATCCGGCACGCAAATACAATACTCGGTTCGACGGCATGCGATTGAGAGTCTATAGTTGATAGACCGATTACATTTCCGGCAACATGGCACAGATCAATTGCAACAATTTCGGCTCCGCATCTTTTGCGGCAGCCAACACATCTTCGTGATAGGCCTCAACGACATTACCCTGTACGCCCAAATCAGTGATTACAGATAACGCGAAAATTTCCATCCCGCGATAATGGGCCATGATGGCTTCCGGAACGGTTGACATTCCAACCGCATCCGCTCCTAAAATGTAATAAGCCCTATATTCGGCAGGCGTTTCGTAACAAGGACCTGGAACTCCCATATAAACACCTTCCTGCAAATGCAAATTCAGCGTCTTGGCTTTATCATACGCCAAGCTGATAAGTTTTCTCGTATAGACCTCACTCATATTGGGAAAGCGCGGGCCCAATTCATCATCATTACGGCCAATTAGCGGATTGGTTCCGAAGAAATTGATATGATCGCGAATAATCATTATATCTCCAACCTTAAACGTCGGATTCATTCCTCCCGAAGCATTGGATAAGACAACCGTCTTCACACCCAATTTGCTGAACACCAACATCGGATAGGTAACCACATCCATCGGATATCCCTCATAATAATGAAAACGACCATTTAACACAACCACCTCAACACCATTCAACTTACCAAAAATCAAAGTTCCTTTATGTCCTTCCACCGTTGAAACTGGGAAATTCGGTATTTCACGGTAGGGAATCTCATCCCTAATTTCTATTTGCGCCGTCAGACCACCCAAACCAGAGCCCAACACAATGGCAATTCTTGGATGTGACGAAATTCTATCATTAAGATAGGCCACCGTTTCTTTCAATTTCAATTTTTGCTCTTCTGACATAATTCTTCTAAAATATTTTGAAATGATTGTTTTTCTTCTTCCGTTAGAAATTCCACTTGGATAGGAACGATATATACCGGCATTTGGGCGACTACTTCACGCAAATTGTGCGATAGGAGTCGCATCCAATCCTTTTCCGTTGTAAACAACACTCGCTTATTCTTTTCATCTGAAAACAACGAATGTCTAATTTGTTCCAATTCAAATTTTGTATATACATGATGATCTGGGAAATTCAAATGTTTGACCACTTTGCATTTACCCGACAAATAATCGACCAAAGGTTGTGGTCTGGAAATTCCTGTTAGCAATACGACTTCCACATTCTCCAGATTATCGTCCCCAACACAACAAGTCACAGGTTCGGGATCTCCGTAACTATATTTTGTGAAAAATAGCGGCTGCGAATCTTTCAGTTTCAGATTTTTGCGCCATGCCAAAGGATCCACATATTCATCATCAACTTTGGTCACAATCACCACGTCAGCAGCAGCCACGGCGTCTGGAAACTCCCGTAAACGGCCGGCAGGCATCGGATAATCCAAGAAATAAGGGCGACGGTACTCCGTCAATATCAATTTCACGGTAGGCGAAAAAGAGAGATGCTGATAGGCATCATCCATTACCACCACATCCGTATCCGGAGCATATTGTGTCAAATTTCGGACTCCTTCGTAGCGGTTTCCATCAACTGCCAACGGCAATTTCGGGAAACGATGATGCAACAGCATCGGTTCATCACCTATTAAAGCGGCAGACAATTGTTCAGGAGGCGTTGTGTTGGCTAAAATATAACCTTTCGTTTTGCGGCCATAACCACGACTGAGCATAGCCACGTTGTGTTTTTGGGAAAGCAAATCCACTATATACGTAGCATGGGGGGTTTTACCCGTTCCACCAACCGCAATGTTGCCCACGCACACGACTGGAATTTCCGGTTTATATGACTTGAGTATGCCTTTCGCATACAACCACCGTCGAAGTCGAGCCACGTTGCCAAACACCCAACCGACAGGCACCAGCCAGCGTCGAATTTTAAAGGGCGGGGTCATGCTCTGTGGATTTTTCTAACAGGCGCTTTTCCTTGCGTTCCTGCGCCAATTCGATTTGTCGGCTTTCATACTCTTCATAACTTTTGATGATTTTCGTCACCAAATGATGGCGGACCACATCCTTTGTATCCATGTAGATAAAATCAATGCCTGGAATTTTGCTAAGAATACGGTCCGCTTGAATAAGCCCGGATTGTTGGTTTTTAGGCAAATCTATTTGCGTTATATCACCTGTAATGAAGAACTTCGCATTTTTGCCCATACGCGTCAAGAACATTTTGAGTTGGGCGGTTGTGGCGTTTTGGGCTTCATCCAAAATAACAAAGGCATTGTCCAACGTACGTCCACGCATAAAGGCCAACGGCGCGATTTCAATCACTTTGTCTTCCATATAGGACATCAGTTTCTGCATCGGCATCATATCCCAAAGTGCATCATACAGCGGTTGAAGATAAGGATCGAGCTTGTCTCGCAAATCGCCAGGCAGGAATCCTAAGTTTTCTCCTGCTTCGACCGCAGGACGAGTCAGTATAATCCGTTTTATCTGTTTGTTTTTGAGGGCGCGAACCGCCAATGCCACAGCCGTATAAGTCTTACCTGTTCCAGCAGGGCCAACCACAAAGACCATATCGTTCTTTTCGGCACTTTCCACCAACCGTTTTTGATTCGGGGTGATTGCCTTTATTGCCTTCCCTTCTCGACCATGCACAATGACATTTGCATCCCCCCCATCCAATCTGTAGAAACTATCATCCTCCATCGCTGTGATGTTTAAGATATCCGTTTCCGTCAATTTTCCGAACTCCTCCAAATGATTTTCAAGCAGGTGGATTCGGTTTTCAAAAGTTTCTATTTCTGTATCTTCCCCTGACACTTTGATTTCATTACCTCTGGCGATGATTTTCAATTTAGGGAAAATATGCGTCAACAGATCTATATTCGTGTTTTGCTTTCCGTATAGTCCAACGACTACTGCGGGTTCTATCGTGATGATTTTTTCCATTTTATTCAATAACAAGATAATCCAGTGGATTAATGGGGAATCCGTTATACCATAACTCAAAATGAAGATGGGAGGACTTCCCTTCCAAGGAGCCCGTATTACCCATCGTGGCAATTGGGTCGCCGGAATTGACACGGGCGCCAGTTTTCTTCAACAATGCCGCATTTCTTTTATAAACAGAAATAAGGTTGCCCGGGTGCTGCACAATAATCACATAACCGTCTGTGGCACTATAGCCAGCCGAGATAACAACACCGTCGGCAATGCAAGTCACCACCGTATTATGAGCAGATGCAATATCGATTCCATAGTGATTCTTGGACGCATCAAAAGCACGAACAACAGAACCAATGGTTGGAGGAAAGATAGACAGATTGGAAATCTTGGCTTGGTCAATAACGGGGACATTTCCATTGTTGTTGTCTTCACTCACTCTTCCCAAAATCATTTCCGCCTCCTCTAAAATATCTTCCGCTTCAGCCATTCGTTTTTTATCTCGCAACGTGGTATGAACATTCGGCGTGGCCTCTGCATCTTCATCCATTTCATCATTCGCGGCAGGGACCTGTTCGTTAAGCATGGTGATGAAATTATCGATGTATTGTTGGTTATATTCGACTACTTTCTCCAAAGAATCCATGCGCTCGGCCGTCTGCTTGTACAATTTGTAGTCTTTTTGAGTTGTATATCCGGGAATATATACTCGCAAAGGCGTAAACGCGATAAGCAACGTAGTCAATAAGATCAAGACAAAAGCCGCAATCACCGCCACAATCACCATTTTCTGAATCGTGATGTTGCGAATAGCAAAATTCTGCTCATGCGTATCTTCATTTGAGAACACCAAGCGATAGCGCGTTTTCCATTCGCTTTTGATTGTATTCCAAATGTTTTTAACTTTGTCAAACTTGCCCATAAAGACTTTTCCAAAAAGGCCGCAAACGTACATAAAAATTTTGATTAATCACCTATTTAATTTTGTACTTTTGCCGCTTCAAAAAAAAGTTTTATGGAAGAAAACAAACACATTCGTCCAAGTTGGGATGAATATTTCATGGAGATTGCCGACACCGTCAGCAAAAGAGCCACGTGCGATAGAGGTCGCAGCGGTTGTGTCATTGTTCGAGACCGCCAAATCTTAGTCACCGGCTACGTTGGTTCACCCAAAGGATTACCCCATTGCGATGAAATAGGTCACCAACTCAAACAGACGGTGCACGAAGACGGCAGCATTACGCAACACTGCGTACGCACGGTACATGCGGAACAGAATGCCATCTGTCAGGCGGCAAAATTAGGAATCGCTTTAGAAGGAGCCACCCTTTATTGTAGGATGACCCCCTGCCGCGTGTGTGCGATGCTTATCATCAACTGTGGCATCAAGCGTGTGGTTTGCGCCAACAAATATCACGCAGGAGCCGAATCTGAAGAAATGTTCGCCAAAGCCGGTGTGCAGTTGGAGTTCTTTTCCGAAGATGTTGTAAAATATAAGAATCAATAGATTTTCATTCGTTATCATGTCCACATTTCTTTGGGATTCCATTGCTTTTGGCCCCATCCACAGTCGTCGCCTCGGAAACTCCTTAGGCGTAAATATCCTTCCTACAGATGTGAAAATCTGTTCCTTCAATTGTCTATACTGCGAGTGTGGATGGACGTTGGAAAAAAGTCTCACCGCTCGCGAGTTTTATTCGGTGGATACAGTATTGCAGGCCGTGGAAAACAAGTTGAAAACCAGTCGCGAATCCAACACTCCCGTTGATAGCATTACTTTTTCTGGGAACGGTGAGCCTACGTTGCATCCGCAATTTGACAAAATTATTGAAGGCCTCTTGATGTTGCGCGGCCGATATTATCCCGAAGCGGTCATCAGCTGCCTTTCCAATGCCACGCAGCTTATGCGTCCGGAAGTATGCGCTGCCCTCAAACGCATTGAAAATCCTTTGATGAAAATAGATGCCGGCACGCAGGAAATGCTCGAACTCATCAACGAGCCAATTGTCCCCGTGAGCTTGGCCGAGGTGGTGTCACAGTTGCAAACCTTTCAGGGCAATTTGGTAATACAGTCTATGTTCTTGAGTGGTAAAAAGGATGGACAATTCTTTGATAACAGCGAGGAACCCAATTTGTCACACTGGTTGGAAATGGTACAGTCCGTCCATCCTAAAAAGGTGATGATTTACTCCTTGGATAGGGAAACGCCCGCCCAAAAGCTTCATAAATTTGACAAGGAGAAGTTGGAAACCATCGCCGAGAAAGTCCGTGCGTTAGGAATTGTTGCGGAAACGTACTGAGAGTAGGCAATAAGTGGCGGCGGGCGCTGCTGAAAATGTGTGATGTAATGTTTTGCGGTGCGGACTCACGGCTTCAATTACTCGTGGGGTGTCACCTTCAAGCAAACGCTTTATATTAGTTTGTGCCAGCGAAAGATTTTGTTCTTTTTGCATTGGATCGTCCATATATAAAACACTTCCAGCATGATGGACGGAAGTGGTGGTCTTGCCACACCACTTCGTTCCTTGCACAAGGACGGCCCCCAATGCCTCCAAACTTTCAGACAACAATTGGTCTGCAATTCGGACTCTGTATTCTTCCATTTGTGTTAAATTCTCAATTCGGGCGCAAAAGTATTAATAATGAACGACATGCACAAATAAATCTGCAATTTTTCTTTATTTTGTTCACCCAATTGGCCACATTTCGTTCACCCAGCGAGAAACGAGATGTTTTCCGTGGTCAGGAATCAGGAGTCAGTGGTCAGGAAACTGCTAAACCCTAACCCCTCATCTCTCCACTCTCATCTCTCCACTTTACTCCTTCTTAAACTCCACCTTGTCGGGATTGTAAAGCCGAATGGTCTTCGTGCCTTTCGTTACCTCCACGGCGGGGCAGTCGTCGCAGGGCGTGCCCATCGTGCCGAGAGCTTCGGCTTTGCCTTCCTCTTTGCCGGATTGGAATGAACCTATTACAGTAATAGCATCTAATAAGTTTTTTTTTATCTGTTCCGTATTCGTAGCACTACTGATAGCAGTAACCGCATCATCAATCATAGCGTTGATTTCTGTATTCTGAATACCCTGACGAGCCACTTGAATTAGAACGAGGGCATTAATCTTGGCTAAGGCAAGAGTTTTGATAGAATTAACGGCCCACTCGGTCTCGGCTGCATTGATATCTTGTTTTGCTTTTACGGCAATAGCAAGAATATCTTCATCGGTGACACCCACGATAGCTAAATCTATCTCGTCAATCGCTTTAGCCTGTTCCTCCGGAAGAGATTGAGTATCTATGATATACAGTCGTATATTTGCTTTTTGGTCACTCATTGTCCAGTAACTGTCATCGGTGATATCCGCATAATTGGAATTAATATCACTATGTCGATAGAAAACAGAGGATGTAGAAGAGGTATATCTGTATTTTATATTCGTAGCGTAACGCTCTGCACTTTTGCAGACACAAATTACCAAATTGTCTGTTCCGTTGTATTCAAACTCGGAATCTAATGTGATGACCTCTCAACCTGTTGCTTTATCAATGGTGTACCCTTCGCGGGAGAACACTAAGGTGAAATTAGAAGCGTCTATAAGTACCTATTTCTATGCACGGATTGTTTTGTGCCCACATTCCGACGTTCAGCGTCAGGATGGCGATGATTGATAAAAAGAGTTTACGCATGATTATGATTTTTTAGCAATTTTATTTTTCAATGCATTCCGGATGGAGCAAGAAATCCAGCAAACCGATGACGAGTACGCCTTGTTCGTTATACCAAGGCAGTACATCGTTCTTTTGAATCAATATCTTCTTGAAAGAATCACCAATCGCCATAAACGATTGCTGCTCCTGCTCTATTTTCTCGCGATTGGGCAAATCCCAGGCAGATTGGATATAATAACGCAGACTGCCTTTATTGGCGACAAAATCCACTTCCAGCTGCTTGCGTGTCGGTTTGCCGTTCTCGGACACATTCACTTCCACCACGCCTACATCTACAGCAAACCCACGAATCAGCAATTCGTTGTAAATGACATTTTCCATGATATGGTTTTCTT